>NZ_JBQKJR010000015.1:0-58755 GCF_052117165.1 Agathobaculum sp. LCP25S3_E8 | reverse complement strand
TTGTAGCTGTAGTGTCCGGTAGCCTCAAGTCCTACTTTTATTATGTCTTGAGGTCTGGTGCAGAGACGAATCGTCTGCAAGAGGGTGTCAAAGCCTTCCGCATTGTTTTGGATGGTGAACACATCCGCAAGGACTTCGCCGTCCGAGCTGAGGATGAAGCAGTCATGCTTGTCCTTGGCCACGTCAATTCCCACACAGATCATAATGATACCTCCAAAGGATTTATTTGATGCTGAATTCCACAGGACGCTTTACGCTTGTAACCTTGTTCAACATAAACCGTCTGGCGGTATCTAACTGATTAACAAACTGGTAAAGGACTGTGGTTGGAGCCTTTCGTGAACCGTCTTGCGGTAGGAGGTGCGAACCAATCCACAGCATCCCTTACAGTGTAGCACAGACCTTGGAGAGGGTCCCTAAAAACTACTACTCTATAATACAAGGGGATGAGCCTTATGTCGGTCTGGCAAGACGCAGCCGATGCAACAGCTTTCGTACGCATATACTCCGGCATGATCCTGCGCGTATGCTTTACGTATTCGCTCGGCCGGGCGGACGCGCAGGACGTGTGCCAGAATGTATTCCTGAAACTGCTGCAAATTGACAGAAAGTTTGACACGGAGGGTGAAACGCGCGCTTTTATTCTCCGCATGGTGATCAACGAGTGCAAAGATATTCTCAAGAGCGGCTGGCGCCGCCGCTCTGTCCCACTGGACGAATTGATTGAGCACGAGATTCCCTTTCTCCCTGCGGAAGATACCGGCGTACTGGCTACGGTACAGCGTCTGCCGGTAAAATACCGCGAGGTCATCTACCTGTATTATTACGAAGGCTACAATGCCGAAGAAATTGCAGCGATGGTCGGGGCGAAGCCCGCCGCCGTGCGGCAGCGACTTGCCCGCGCCCGTGCCAAACTCAAACAAGAACTGGAGGGCAGCGAATATGAGACAATATAAGGATGCGCTCGATGCGCTGCGCTTTACCGAGGAGGAACAGGATATGTTGATTCAACGACTCAATCAGGCGGCGCAGACCGCACAAAAGCCGAAAAAGCGGCGGCACCCGCGCAGAACTATCCTCATCGCGGCCGTAGCAGCATGCGTGCTTGCTTTCACCGCGGTCGCAGGTGCAGTTGTCGGCTTTTTCGCTGACCCGGAGGCAGGCCGCACACGACTTGCGGAATTTTTCCAGATGTCTGGCAGTGATGTCGAAACGGGGACAGGTTTTGTCGCCAGCGGTGCCAGTGATACCGCCCACGGTGTGACCATCTCGCTTGACGGCATCTACGCTGATGAGCAGACCGTATATGCAATTTTCTCCGCCGTCAAAGACGATGGTATACCGTTTGTCGATATACAGGAACACCCAAATACCGACTTCCTAACCTTTAGAGACTACGAAGTACGCACCGACGGCGAATGGAGCTTCGGCAGCGGAAGCCCAAGCAAGACAACCGACCTGACGCAGTTTTTCTTCCAGATTGAAATGGATATGAGCAACACTGACCAGTGGAAAGGCAAGACCGTACGCTTCACCTTCTCCGACATCATCAGCCATATGACAAAAGGCAACTATTGCGGACCGGATCAAACCCTTGTCTCCGGTAACTGGAGCATCGAGGTGCCGCTCGAAAGCACTGATACCGCAGTCTATGCGAAGGCCGGTCAGGTCATCCCCTATGGCAATCTAAACGTCACGATCGACAGCATCGCATTCACTCCGGCCTTCTATCATCTGGAATGGCACTTCGACAAAGAGATGACCTTTGACGATGATATGAACTTGTATTTGGACGGCGTGCCGGACGAATACGACAATCAGTATTACACAGAGGGAAGTTCCCCCATTTTGACACTTAAGGACGGCACAACCTATGATCTATGGCAGATCGGTCACGCTAACACCGGCCTGCTTCCGCAAATTATACCGCTGCAAGAGATGGAATCCATCACAATTTTTGGTCAGACCATTCCGCTTGTATGGGAAAACGAATGAACAGCAGAAAAGGGCGCGCAGCTGCGCGCCCTTTTCTTTTTCCCGAAAAATAAAAAGCGCCGCAAATGCGGCGCCGGAAATCAATCTAAATTCTTCTTTTTGAGCATGAACCACGCAAAAAAGCATGCAGCGACCGAAATCAGCAACGGAATCCACCAGACAAAGTCGCCCGGCAAGCCGCCACCCTCGATATTCATGCCGTAAAAACCAAAGATAATATTAGGAATGGTCATGATGATAGTCAGAACTGTGAGTACCTTCATGATGATGTTCAAGTTATTGGACACAACCGATGCATATGCATCCATCGTACCGGACAAAATGCTCGAATAGATACCGGCCATCTCGATAGCCTGTCGAATCTCAATCAGTGCATCCTCCAGAATATCACGGTCATCCTCGTACAGCTTGAGCACGCGCCCACGCAGTACTTTTTCCATCGTCACTTCGTTGCCCTTGAGTGATGCAGAAAAGTAAACCAATGATTTAGAAAGTCCGAGCAACTGAATCAGCTCTTCGTTTTTGAGCGAATCATACAACCGCTTTTCGATACGGGTAAAGTCACGCTCAATCATACGCAGGTTTTTCAAAAAGCGTCCTGCCACGCGCAGCAAAATCTGGAAAACAAATCGCGTACGCAGTGCTGTATGCACACCTTTCACCGCACCCTCCGCGATTGAACGCAGGATGATGCTGTCCTCCAGGCAGACCGTGATGACCGCATTCTGTGCCACAACAATACCCATAGGCAAAGTGCTGAACATTTGACCGCCATCTTCAACCGAGCTTTTTTCTACCATCGGAATATCGACAATCATCAACAGCTGATCGTCCTCCGTTTCGACACGCGAACTTTCCTCTGGGTCGAGTGCCGCGCGGATAAATTCCTCTTCTACATGCGCCTCACGAGCGATTTCCTCCAGCTCGTCCGAACTGGGGTGCACCATATTCACCCAGCAACCTTCAGCGAAGTCGCTGATCTCCGTAATTCTTCCGTCAACAGTCTTGTAAAATTCTACCATACCTTACCGCCTTTCCGAGGCTTCACATCGCCGTGTCACCGCGAGTTTGATTTATCTTTTTACTTCGAGGGTCTGCACTCACGGTAATCACGCTCCCTTTTACAAGAATTTTACAAGGTCTCATCACACCAAAACAGCCCTAAACAGGGCTGTTTTTCAAGGCGCTATTTTCAACTGAACTCAGCGATGATCCTTATCAAAAATACGCATCAACACATCAAACGCTGCATCATCTGAACCCAGATCGCTGGATTTGGACTGAGTCGAAGCAGGCTTCTCTTCTGCTGCCGCAGTGGATGCCTCGGTAAACAAACCGGAGCCGGAAGCCTGTTCGGGCTGCTTGCCATCCATATTCATTTTTGCAGAGTTCGGGATGCTGTCAAACCCGGTTGCGATGACTACCACGCGAATCTCATCATCCATGGTATCATCGATAAACGCACCGAAAATGATATGCGCATCCGGATGCGCCGCCTGCTGTACCATGGTAGCCGCCGTCTCAACCTCATCCAGACCAATATCATCCGAACCGATAACAGAAACGATGACACCGTGTGCCATATCAATCGAGGTTTCCAGCAGCGGGCTGGAAATTGCCATACGGGCCGCTTCGGCGGCTTTATCTTTCCCAGCGGCACGGCCGGTGCCGATATGTGCATAACCTGCGTCCTTCATAACCGAAGTAACATCGGCGAAGTCGAGGTTGATGAAGCCCGGAACCGTAATTAATTCGGAGATATTCGCTACCGCCTGACGGAGCACACCGTCCGCAATTTCAAATGCGTTCTTAAAGGTAATCTTCTGCTCGGATACGTACTTGAGGCGCTCGTTCGGAATGATAACCAGCGAGTCAACATTTTTGTTTAACTCATCAATACCACCCAACGCCTGCTCCAAACGCTTCTTGCCTTCAAATGCAAACGGACGGGTAACAACGCCAACCGTCAGGATACCCATTTCACGAGCAATCTGTGCAACCACCGGCGCCGCACCAGTACCGGTGCCGCCACCCATGCCGGCAGTGATAAAGACCATATGTGTGTTCGCAAGCGCCGCAGCAATCTGATCCTTGCTTTCTTCCGCCGCCTTGCGGCCAATCTCCGGGTTTGCGCCTGCACCCTGTCCTTTTGTCAGCTTCTCGCCAATCTGGATCTTGGTACCGGCCTGAGAATAGTTCAGCGCCTGCATATCCGTGTTGATTGATATAAACTCAACACCCTGCACACCACTTTCGACCATGCGGTTGACCGCGTTGCCGCCGCCGCCGCCTACGCCGATTACTTTAATGTTAACTACACTATCCAAGCTCTGTTCAAACTCGAAACCCATTATTGCCATCCTCCGTTTTATGATAAAGAATCGTTCAGATTATCTCATACGTTCTTTTGTGCGGACGCTGCTGTCTATCGCAAGCGAGCTGTCCCTATTGTTTTAATTTTACCTCTAATTGTTCCATTTTGCAACAGAAATTAGTGAATTACTCAAAAAAAACTGAAAGTTTTCTGTATCTTTCCACCAAATTTATGCCAAATGTCCTTGCAAATATATGCTACACAAGGTATTCCGGCCTTCTTTTGTCCCTTTTTCCTCCCTTTTCCTTACACATCCCCGTCAGCATCTTGTTCATCCGCCGTACTTACTTCTTCCCCAGAACCATTATTTGAACTCTGCATCTCATCAACGCTGTCCTCAGACAAATCAGACGATTGCGAAGCCTCTGTATCTGTTTGCTGCGTGGTATCTTCTGTCACCGCATCTGTCACAGTGGCGGATGTAGTCAGCCCCATACCAGCTTTTTCTATATTTTCCGCTGTATCCGGCACATAATGCAGACGATTCTGCGCATCCCAGTACAGTTGTCCAATATCGGACGGCGACAGGCGATCCTGAATGACCGTTTGTGCAAAACGCAGATAATACGCCAGATTATCCACCGAATTAACTCGGATATCAAACCGCTTTTGATACCCGATGTGAACATCATGCAGATCGGACAGATTAATAAAGTTGAGATCACTAAGCATATCGGCGGCATCCAGAGTCTGCAGGATGGTCAACAACTCCTCTGCCGACTCGCTGGAGTCTTCCGTCAAAATCTTTCCGAGCGGCACATCAGATAGGGTCATCCCCGTAACGACCGGCAAACCGTTACTCGTTGCACTCTGTTCCAGCGCCTTACCCTCTTTACTCAGCAGCAGATACCCCCCATTGGATGCAATGGCTACCGACGCCGAACACTCCGTCACCGAAACTACCAACGCATTGGGCAAATGCCGGCGAATCTGCACGCTTTGGAGATACGGAAACTTTTCCAGCATCGCATCGCAGACCTTGACTTTGTTCCATAGATAGAGGTTGTCCCCTTGCTTGACATCCATGCCTGCAACGATTTCTTCCGCCCGGTATTTCTGCGCACCTTCTACCGTTATGGTGTCCACCTTAAAAAAAACCGTCAGCGCCAAAATCGCCGCCGCCAGCAAAATCCCGAGAAACAGTATGCGCCCAATCGTATGGAAAAATCGTTGTCGCCGGCTGACGCGCCGGCGCACCTGCTCGGGCGTTTTATGTCTTCGCCTTCTGCGTCTCATGATGGCGCCCCTTCGTTTCTTTATTTCCCGTGATGCTCAATTGCCCACAGGATCTCACGATAAATCTTTTCACTTGCGTCATGTGCGGCCAAACTGGTCGCAGCACGTCCCATCTGCTGCAGCCGATCGCGATCGGCAAGCATCAGCTGTATCTCGTCATACAGCTTTTGCGGCGAAGCATCCTTTTCCAGCAGCACACGACAGCCGCCCGCCTTTTCCAGCGCACGGGCATTCTTCTCCTGATGGTTTTCCGCCACAAATGGAGACGGCACCAGAAGCGCAGGCCGTCCCAGCATGCACAACTCCCCCAGCGTCGCCGCACCCGCGCGACAGACAACCAGATCAGCCGCAGCCAGACGATCGGCCATATCGTAAATATATTCCGTCACTTCAATGTTGGGGTGCTGTTCCAAATCCGCACCTTGCTCTTTCGCCATACGCGGCAGCCATTCGCGTGCCGCCGCACCTGTGGCATGCACATGATGATACGGCACGTTATTTTTGCACTCCAGCGCGATCGTGCCCGCCATATGCTCATTCATATATTTTGCGCCCATCGACCCCCAGAAGGAAACCACCAGCTGATCCTGCTCGGTCAGACCAAAACGCGCACGTGCTTTCTCGCGATCCGCCGCGAGAATTTCCCCGCGCACAGGAGCACCGGTCAGCACAACCTTATCTCCACCACCTAGGATTTCCTTAGCCTGCTCAAAGCAAACCAGCACACGATCTGCTTTTTTGGAGAGCATTTTTGTCACCTTGCCGGGCAGCGCGTTCACCTCCAGCAGCACCGTGGGAATTCCCATTTGTTGCGCGGCCCGCACCACGGCAAACGACGCATAGCCCCCGCAGCCGATGACACAGTCCGGTCGCGCCTGACGCAGCAGCTTTTTTGCTTTACCGACAGCCGACACCGCCAGTTTTGCCGCCTTTATATTATGTGCCAAGCCTTTTGGGCTGAGCGAACGCGACATACCGATAATTTCAATCGCATCCAGCGGATATCCTTCGCGCGGTACCAGTTTATTCTCTATTCCGCGCGCCGAACCCGCAAAACGAACCACCGTGTCCGGGTGCTTATGTTCAAAGTAGCGTGCAATCGCCAGCCCTGGCGTCACATGTCCGCCCGTACCGCCGCCGGTGATATACAGTCTCAAGTGAGTTCCCCCTTTTCCGAAAGCCCTCTGCCTTATTGAATAGGTCAATCTTTCCTCATTCTTCCGCACGGGTCTCCACTCGTGCATAACGCGAAATATTCAGTAGTATGCCCATTTCTCCCATCTGCATCAACAATGCTGTTCCGCCGTAGCTGAAAAACGGCAGACTTGCACCCGTAACCGGAATGATGCCTGTGATAACAAACAGGTTCATCAGCGTTTGAATCGCCAGCTTTGCCGTAATGCCGGTCGCCAGCAGACAGCTGAATTTATCCGGGGCTGCCCGTGCAATGCGGAAACCGCGGAATATCAGGTAAGCAAACAGCAACAGTACCAGCAATGCGCCCACGAGTCCCATTTCCTCACACCAAGAGGAGAAAATAAAATCGTTTTGCGGTTCGGGCAGATACAGATGCTTTTGCATTCCTTTGCCCAATCCGCGACCCAGCAAGCCACCAGATCCGATGGCAATCTGGCTCATTGCGCCCTGCCAGCCCTCGCCCTGCATGTTGGCAAAAGGGTCCAGCCAGACGGAAAAGCGTTCTCGCACGTGCTCAAACGCAAAATAGAATCCGGTCAAAATGCCTGCAGCGGCCGCAAAGATCGGCCCGAAATACCACAGGCGCATACCGCCCGCCACCAGAATCACAACGCCCAGACCACAGATAATCATCATGGCCGAGGTATGCGGTTCAAGAAACAGCAGCACGATATATGCTACCAAAAGAAGGCCATACGGCTTGATTAGACCTCTAAAAGTTCGAATTCTCTGCGTATCGCGCGCAATCCAATAAGAGAAACAGACGATAACCGTAATTTTCGCCAGCTCGGACGGCTGAAAGCCAAACAGCCAGCGCTGCGCACCTTTGGACGCCGTGCCCAGCGGCGTGATGACCAGAACCAGCAGGATAAGCGATAAAATCATCAGTTCCTTGTGAAATCGTGCGTACAACTTATAGCTGATTTTGGAAATCACGATCATTGCAACAACGCCGGCTGCCGCATTGACACCCTGACGGGAAATAAAATATGTAGCGCTGCCCTGATAAAACAACGCATTGGAATAGCTTGCGGAAAACAGTGCGATAAGACCGACCACCAGCAACAGCAGCACCGACCCAAACACACCCACATCCCATGCATGCGCGCGTACCCGCGCCCGTTTGTGTGTCCGCGCAGGCGGATTTGCATGCGTTTGCATCATAGCTGCATCACGCGGTACAATCGCGCGATCCGGCCGAATCGTCGAACGGGTTGAAGCAACCCGCCGCCGTGGTTCCGGTCGGCGCGGCGAACGCGCCTGTCTGGTTGTTGAAGCCATGAGGACACCTCCGAAGGGTTTAGGTTTAAAAGTTGATTAGGGCAGCACCGGAGCCAGCGCCACAAAATATGCCAGCAGGCAGAGCAGCACCGTGATGCCCGAAAAGGTCAGCACGATTTTTTTCTCGCCCCAGCCACACATTTCAAAATGATGGTGAATCGGCGCCATTTTAAACAGGCGTTTACCGTGCGTTGCCTTGAAATAGGTTACCTGAAGAATAACAGACAGGGTTTCAATGATGTAAATCAAACCGACAATCAGCAAAATCAGCGGCATGTCGCATGCGAATGCCAGACCTGCCACCGCACCGCCAAGAAACAGAGAACCGGTATCGCCCATAAACACTTTGGCGGGATTGAAGTTATAAATCAGGAATGCTGCCAGACCGCCTGCCAGCGCTGCTGCAAAAATCACAACGCCCGCATCATCGCGCGCAATGCCCACAAAGACAAAGAACAGCGCGACCGGCAGCGTGACCCCCGCTGCAAGGCCGTCGATGCCGTCGGTGAGATTAACCGCGTTATCCGCACCCACGATGACAAATGCCGCAAAAATGATGTACAGCGGCCACGGCCAAATAAAAACAATGTTGGTAAACGGAATCCACAGACGCGGCGCGCTGTCTGCTCCGAGGAAAAGCACCAGAATAAATGCGCCCGCCACGAGAATCTGAAGCACAAGCTTCTGCTTAGGGGTCAAGCCCGCATTTTCCTTTTTGCGAATCTTGGCATAGTCATCCACCATGCCGACCGCACCGTATGCCACAGCAAGGCCAAGCACCGCGAGCGAGGACATGCAAATCTGCCCTGCGAAGCTATTGCCCGCCGCAACCGCAACAGCAATACCGATAATGAACATGAAGCCACCCATCGTCGGGATATTCTGTTTATTCATGTGCCATTTCGGCCCAATCTCAAGGATTTTCTGACCGAATTTCATCTTGCGCAGATAACGGATCACGGCAGGCCCGATCGCCGCGGTCAAAACGAACGCAACCGCACAGGCAATCAGTGCCGTGTAAAGATTTGCTGGTGTCATTCTTCCACGTCCTCCCCTAAGAACATCGCAAGCACGCGCTCCATCTGCATGCCGCGGCTGCCCTTAAATAGTAAGGCGTCTCCCTTTGCTGCGTCCTGCCGCAGCGCTGCGACCAATTCCGTCTGGTCATCAAACGCAAACGCCCGTTTCATTCCGTTTTCTTCAGCCCCCGCAACCATCGCTTTCGCATCCGGTCCGTAAGCATACAGCGCATCTGCATACCGAGCCGCCGCACGGCCCGCTCTGCGATGCCCTTCCTCCGCATAATCGCCCAGTTCGAGCATCGAACCGAGCACGGCAAAACGGCGACCCTCCGGTGCCATCGTACCCAGTACCGCCAGCGTCGCTTCCATAGCATCCGGGCTGGCATTGTAGCAGTCGGCATAAATCTGATAACCGTCCTGCTCGTAAATGTTCTGCCGCATACCGCTGGCTTCATAAGCAGCAAGGCCCTGCGCAATCTGCGCGGGTGTCTCGCCCAGCAGCAAACCAACCGCTGCCGCCGCCAAGGCATTGAGCACATTATGCGCGCCCTGAATGGCGAGCTTCGCAGTAAAGTGCTCACCGCATGGCAGAGCCACCTCGGGCAGTTTGTTGTTTATAATATCAAATGTACCGTCTGGATGCAAGCATGCGATCAAATCACATGCAGAATTTTCGATACCATAAGTGACCACCCGGCAACCCAAACTCTCGCGTTTGTCCCACAAAAGCGGCTCATCACCGCACAGTACGGCGCAGCCGCCCGGCTGAAGTCCTTCCAGAATTTCGAGTTTTGCCTTGCAGATGCCCTCACGCGATCCAAGAAACTCGATGTGCGAGGTGCCGATGTTGGTGATAACCGCGATATTCGGCTGTGCCGCCGCCGTCATGCGTGACAATTCTCCAAAGTGGTTCATACCCATCTCGGCCACCATCACCTCTGTATCCCGCGTCATACGGAATAAAGTCAGCGGCAGTCCAATCTCATTGTTCAAGTTGCCTTCCGTCTTTTGCGCACGCAGTCCCTGCGACAGCACCGCATACAGCAGCTCTTTGGTCGTAGTCTTTCCAACCGATCCGGTTACGCCAACCACTTGGCCACCGCACAAACGCCGGTATCCGCCTGCCAAATCCAGCAGTGCCTGCGAGGTATTTTCCACATACAGCGTCGGAACCGGATATTCTTCGTTTTGCCGGTGGGACATCACCGCAGCTGCTCCGTTTCCGATTGCCTTATCTATAAAATCGTGCGCGTCAAATCGCTCGCCTTTGATCGGCAGGAACAGCGCATCAGGTGGAATCTGCCGGGAGTCGGTCGAGACAGCCGTTAAAACTGCCTCACCGGTTGTTTCCCCTCCGGCCCACTCCGCCGCCTGCGCCAGCGTAAATTGTTCCATGCACTCGTTCCCCCACTGTTTGTGATTTGCGCGAATCTCGCGCTTTTCCTCATCCTTTATTGTCAAAAAACGACGCAACAATCTCGCGCTCATCCATATGATGCTTGACATGATTGACCTCCTGATAGGTCTCATGCCCCTTCCCCATCAGTACAATTACGTCATCCTTTTTCGCATGCGCCAGCGCCCAGTGGATGGCCTCCGGCCGGTCCACAATCACCTGCATCGGGGTTTTGGTTCCCTTCATGCCTTCCAAAATGTCGTCAATAATCGCGTTCGGGTCCTCGGTGCGCGGGTTATCGCTCGTTACAACGCAGAAATCCGCCAGTTCCGCTGCAATCTTCCCCATCTTCGGGCGTTTGGTGCGGTCACGGTCACCGCCGCAGCCAAACAGCGCAACCACACGGCCCTTGGCAAAACCGCGCACCGCTCGCAGCACATTTTCCACGCCGTCCGGTGTATGCGCATAGTCAATCAACACCGTATAGTCCGTATTGGTCGGCACAACCTCCACACGGCCCTTGACGCCTTTTGCCGTTGCCAGCGAATGAGCCGCATCACTCAGCGGCATACCGGTTTGCAGCACCATACCCAGCGCAGCAAGCGCATTTTCCACTGAAAAATGTCCGGGGATTGGCAGCTTAACACGTGCAATCTCACCTTTTGTCGCTGCAACAAACTCCACGCCATCCGCATGCAGCCGGATATTTTTGGCCGTCAAATCTGCCGCATCCTTTTCGCACGAAAAGGTCAGACACGGGCATTTGGCGTCCTCCAGCATCGCCTGTGCTGCGTCATCATCCAGATCGATGACGCCTTTGTCACTGATGGCAAACAGCATCGCCTTTGCTTTACGATACTCCTCCATGGTCTTATGAAAATCCAGATGATCCTGCGTTAAGTTGGTAAATGCGCCAACTGCAAAGCGAATACCGTGTACTCGGTCGAGTACCAGCGAATGCGAAGAAACCTCCATAACGACATGCGTGCAGCCTGCATCGCGCATACGCGCAAACAGCGCGTGCAGCTCATAGCTTTCCGGTGTGGTACGTTCGGTTTCGATTACTTCGTCGCCAATCAAATTCTGGTTGGTGCCGATAAGGCCAACCTTGTGACCTGCATCCTCCAACATATGCTTCACCAGATAAGTGGTCGTGGTTTTGCCGTTGGTACCGGTCACGCCCAACATGACCATGCTGTCTGCCGGATGTCCGAAACGGTTTGCGGCAATCTCCGCAAGCGCCTGCCTCGCATTTTCCACCACAACTGCCGGCACGCCTGCGGGCGCTTCTTCACACACCACCGCAACTGCACCTTGCTCAAGTGCTTTACCGATATATTGATGTCCGTCTGTTGCAAAACCGCGGATAGCGACAAACAGATCGCCTGCCTGCACAGCACGCGAATCATACCGCACTTCGCAGATTTCCAGATCGTCGGCTGCTGTGCTGTTTTTCACTGCAACCCCACGGAGCAGTTCCTGTAATTTCATATTTCTCCTCCTATCGGTCGTTGACGTTCGTGGTATCCGAGAATTCTACCGTTACCACTGCGCCGATATTCACCTTTGTACCAGATGCCGGGCTTTGCTTGCTTGCCGTCGTGTTGCCCGTAACCTGCGAAGAGGCGACGCCCTTCTGCTTCAGATACAACCCATATTCTTCCAATGTACTACGACATTCATCCGGTGTCAAGCCTGTCAGGTTAGGCACAGTGATCTGTTCGGTCGGTTTGCTCTGGCCCTTATACAGAATTACCTTGCCGCTTGCCGGGATGCGCACGCCACCCGACGGTACCTGATCGGTGACTGTATCGCCGTCACCCACCACACGGTATTCAAAGCCTGCCTGCTGCAATGTGTTTGCAGCCGCTTCTTCCGTCGAACCAATCACACTGGGTACAGTCAGTTCACGACGATCGTTTTCTTCATCCGTGTAAACCGGCGTTACGCCGATATACGGCAGCACATCTTCCATGATACGGGCCACTACTGGCGCTGCGATTGCGCCGCCGCCGTGAGGCGCCGACTCCGGCAAGTCGTTGATAGCCACCAGCACCGCGATTTGCGGATCGTCCATCGGCGCTACACCAATGAAAGATGCGGTATACCGAGCCTCCTTGTCAATCACGTTGCCCTCGTCGTCATACTCCGGCAATATCTCCGAAGTCGCTGTTTTGCCGCCAATGCGATAACCAGATACATAGGCATTTTTACCCGTGCCGCCGGATACAACCGCTTCCATCGCCTCACGCATATAGGCAGAGGTTTCCTCCGAAATAACCTGACGAACAACCGTCGTCTCGGTCGTAGACTTAACCGCTCCATCCGAACCAAGGATTTCCTTGACCACATACGGCTGCTTGAGCTTACCATCGTCCACAATCGCGCAAACCATGTTCAGTTCCTGCAACGGTGTTACTGTGAAACGCTGACCGAATGATGCCGTCGCGAGGGATACTTCATTCCATTCGCTGCTCACATTCACATCGTGGAACTGACCCTTACTTTCGCTGGGCAGGTCGATGCCGGTCGGCTCAGTCAGTCCAAACGCCTTGTAAAATTCGTAAAATCGGTCCTTACCAGTCTTGGCAACGATTTGCATCATTGCCACATTGCACGAATTCATCAATGCTTCCGTCAGTGTCTGCGAGCCGTGACCGCTGGTGTTCGAGCACTGAATCGGCTTGGACCAGTCGCCTACCATCATCGATCCGCTACAGTAATAGGTATCCTCTTCATGCGCCACCCCTAACTCATAGGCTGTTGCCACATTCATCAGCTTAAAGGTGGAGCCAGGCTCATAGTTATCCGTTACTACCGGATTATACCACATTTTGTAGAGCTGCTGTGAGCGAATATTGGTTAATTCGTCGACCAGTTCATCGTTTTCCTGTATGCTTGCCGGCAGGTTCGCCAGCCCGCCTTCCTGATAATATTTATCGCTGATTTCCGCTGTAACGCCAGCCTCCGCCAAGGCGGCCTGCACATTGGTTTTCAGCTCCTCAATGTAACACTCATCCGTAATTGTGTAGGAGTTATTGGGGTCATAGTCCGGCAGCGAAGCCATTGCAAGCACCTCACCGGTCTTGACATTCATTACAATACCGGAAACGCCATCGCGCGCCTGCGGGTTATCCGCCAGTGCGGTTTCCAAATGCTTTTCCAGAAAGTTCTGAATGTCGCTGTCAATGGTCAGCACCAGAGAATCGCCATCCTGTGCCGGAATATATTGTTCGGTATCGGGCGTCATATCTTTATTCTGCGCATTTTGCACACGCACAATACGTCCAGCCGTACCGGAAAGCACGTCGTTATATTGGGATTCCAAGCCATATGCACCATTATTGTCGCTGCCGACATAGCCAAGCACGGCAGATAGGAACGCGCCTTGCTGGTAATACCGTTTGGTATCCGGCTCAGAATACACGCCCGTACAGCCCGCCTGCTGTAGCTTCTCATACAATTCTTTGGAAACGTCTTTATCCACCTTTTGGGCAATAATTTCATACTGAGAATCGGTTTTTTGAATTTTTTTCAGCACCGTATCGTAATCCAAGCTCAGTTCGTCCGCCAAAATTTGTGCCAACGTCTGCTGCTGTGTCTGGGCAGAAATGCCATCGCTGACCTTTGCCTCGTCTACCGCGCCCTTCGGCGAAACAACGATACGCTCTACCTCGGCCGATTCCGCCAAAACCTGCATGTTTGCATCATAGATTTTACCACGGTTCGGTGTGATAAACGTATCGCGCGTCTGTAGCGAAGCCGCCTGTTGCACATAAAAATCATGGTTGAATACCTGCATAAACAGCAGGCGAACACCAACCAACCCAAATCCAAACACCACAAACGCCAAGGTCATAACACCGATTCGTGCGCGCATTTGATTGTTCGGTCCCTTTGCTGCCATGGTATTCCCTTTCCTCCGTAATCTCGTCATAAAAAGCGTAAGGAGTCAGAAGTTTCCACCTCTCACTCCCCTGTACGCATCCTATTCATTTACTTACCGAATATATTCCACAATTGCAGAAAAGCTGCGCGCCAAACCGGCAAAAAGCGATCCAAGCGATACGCCGCTATCCGCTACCGTCACGGTATCCGGATTGGTCAACTCCACATATTCTATCTGGGAATTATCCATCTTGACCATTCCCATATGATTTACCGCGTATTCCTCTACCTCATCCATATTGACGCTATTGATCTGCTTGGTTGTCAACGATACGTTTTCCGCCGTCAGTTCATTCAGCATATCGTTCTGCTCGCCAACCTCGGCGCTTAGCTGCGTCAGCTGCATCTGGCAAAACAAGATGTACACCGCGGCAATCGCCACAACAGCAAAGCAGCCCAGCAAACCGGGTCTTACGCGCGCTTTTCTACGCCGACGCGGTGTGGGCGCTACGCGCAAATTGCGTCTCTGCTCCTGAGGCACCGGAAAACGTTCTTCGTATTGTTCATAGGCCACGCTTTCCCTGCTGGCAGTCATCATTGCATTTCCTTTCTCCTGCGGTTGCTATTCATATCTTTTCGCAGACGCGCAGCTTGGCGCTGCGTGCTCTGGGATTTTCTCCGATCTCTCTTTCATCCGGAAGAATCGGCTTACGCGGAGTAAGCCGCACCTTCGGTTTTTTCCCGCACACACAAACCGGAAACTCCTTCGGGCAGGTACATCCCTGCGCCGCCTGTTGAAACGCCGCTTTTACGATACGGTCCTCCAAGCTATGGAATGTAATCACCGCAAGCCGTCCGCCCGGATTGAGGCAATCAATCGCTTTGTCCATCGCCTCCCGTACCGCACCCAGTTCATCGTTTACCGCAATACGAATCGCCTGAAAGCTGCGTTTTGCCGGATGCTGCTTTTCGCGCTTTGCCTTGCCCGGCATCGCGCCTTTGATCACATCAACCAGCTCCAGTGTGGTTTGGATCGGTTTTTTTGCCCGTTCGCGTTCGATCGCCGCAGCAATCAGCGGCGCATACCGTTCCTCACCATACTCGAACAAAATCCGTCGGATCTCCTCCCGGCTCCAGCCGTTGACCACCTCGTAGGCGGTCAGCTTTTGTGACCGATCCATGCGCATATCCAGCGGCGCATCCTGCATATAAGAAAAGCCGCGCTCCGCATGATCAAGCTGCGGTGAGGAAACGCCCAAATCAAACAGGATGCCGTCCGCACCCGGCAAACCAAGCGATTCCAGCACATGGTCGATTTCACGAAAATCACTTTTGACCGTTGTCACACGCTGCCACACGTCGTGCAGCCGCGTTTTGGCATTTTCCAACGCCTCATCATCTCGGTCAATACAAATCAAACGACCGGTATCATGCAAACGCTCCGCAATGCGGAGCGAATGTCCGGCACCGCCGGTTGTCGCATCGACGTACACGCCGTCCGGTTTAATCTGAAGCGCTTCGAGGCATGGTTCAAGCAGAATGGATACGTGATGAAATTCCATATTTCCCTCCTGCCTGTCCGGTTAAAAATCCATATCTTCCACGTCAGCGGCAACGCTCTCTGCATCAATCGCTTCATTGTAAACGCGCCACTTTTCACTGTTCCAAATTTCCGCATGATCCAGCTGACCGATAACAACTACGTCCTTTTGCAGATCGGCAAACTCACGCAAATTTGCAGGGATGAGAATGCGGCCCTGTGCGTCGAGCTGTGCATCAAACGCATTGGCAAAGTAGTACCGCTTTACGCGACGTGCCTTTTCACCATTGCCCAGACTGCGAATGCGATCCTCCAAGGCTTCCCATTCCTTTTCCGGATAAACCGCAAGGCATCCATCCAGACCCTTGGTGACGGTGAAGTGCTCGCCCAATTCCTCGCGCAACTTGGCCGGCATTGCCAGCCGCCCTTTTGCGTCAACGGAATGTTTGTATTCGCCCTTCACCGGATTCACACCACACTTTCGTTTTGGTGGAATCTGTGACACTTTACCCCACTTCTCACCACCTTGTTTCCATTATAGCGGTATGCCCAATATATTGCAAGGTTTTTTTCGTATTATTTTGCAGAAGATTATGGCCAGAAATTCGTTGTTTCGACGATTTTTGCAATTTTCAAACACTTGTTCGATAGTTTTGTTTTTTTCTCTTCCAGTGCCCTCCAGTGGGGGAAAATCCCACCATCTCCCCACTCTTCCAGCAGGATTCTTACGTCTCTGTGGAAAGGAATAATGCAGCATCTACCCTGTGTGGGACAAAGTGGGAAAGGCTATTACAACTATACTTTCCACCCAATCTTTTTTCGAAGCATAAAAAAACAGCTGCCCATTCGGCAGCTGTTTATCCCATTTTATCACTTGGCAATACTCTTAAAGCGCTGGCGTGCCTTACGCACTTCTTCCAGCGAAAGCGCCACTGCTTCCTCTGTGCGTTTCAGGGTATCCTCACAATACTCATTGGCCACGCGACGCAGTTCCCGCGCTTGAATTTCCGCATTTCCCTGCACCTCTTTTGCCTTACGGCGAGCCGCAACTACAATTTCAGTTTCCGAAACCATCTGGCGGGCATCTTCCTCCGCCTGACGACGGATTGCCTCTGCCTCGCGCTTTCCGGAAGCCAGCATCTCGCTGCGCTTGGCTACGATATCCTGCGCGGCCTGCAAATCATTCGGCAGCGTCGCGCGCAGCTCATCGAGCAGATCGAGCAGATGATCACGTTCGATGATGCATTTTTCGCCCGCCAGAGGAATTCCCTTTGCATCCTGCACCATATCGTACATGCTGTTGATCAGTTCGTCCAAAGTTGCCATCGTTTAGCCTTCCTTTCTTGTGCGGCGCACAATATCCTGCACGATCCTGTCAGGGACAAAGCCGACGACACTGCCGCCGTGTACTGCAATGTCCTTCACCACGGAGGATGACAGGTACATATATTCCGCGCTCGTCATCAGGAACACCGTATCCAGTTCCGGATTCAGCTTCCGATTCGCCAGCGCCATCTGAAATTCATATTCAAAATCCGAAACCGCACGCAAGCCTTTGACCACCGCGCAGGCCTCCTGCTGTCTGGCATAATCCGCAAGCAGACCGCCAAAGGACGCAATCTCCACATTGTGCAGCTCATCCGTTGTCCGCCGGAGAAACTCCATCCGTTCCTCCACCGAAAACATCGGCTTTTTGTTCTGATTGTGCATGACCGCAACAATCAAGCGGTCAAACATGACCGACGCACGGCGTATAATATCCAGATGGCCCAAAGTGACCGGGTCAAAGCTGCCCGGATAGATCGCAGTTCTCATGTTATTCATCCGTTCCGCCGTCCCGCTGACGCAGAACGCTAATCATTGTTGCACCATAACGACGCTCACGAACGGTCTCAAAACCGTGCGCGAACCGATCCTCTGCTGCACTTTCGCATATTATTATACCATCCGCAGAGAGAATGTCAAACGTTTCTATGCTTGCCAGCGCATTTTCCAAAATCCTACCGCCGTACGGAGGATCGAGAAAAATCAGGTCATAGCCCTGTTTTTTGGCGTGCGAAAGGAACACATCCGACTCCATTCGATGTAAGCCGGCACGCTCAGACACACGCGCTGCTTCTGTATTTTTACACACGATATTGTATGCTGCTTTATTATGCTCCACAAAATCACAGTACTGTGCACCACGTGACAGCGCTTCGATACCAAGCTGTCCCGTACCTGCGAATAAATCGAGCACGCGCGCACCACGCACATGATCCTGAATCAGATTGAACACATTTTCCTTAACACGATCGGTTGTCGGTCGGGTATTCATCCCAGGGACAGGCTGCAGCTTACAGCCTCGCGCCGTACCGGATACCACACGCATCACTCAGTCCTCCTTGTGGAAATAATCGAATACCGCCTGCGCAGCATTGCGCGGCAAAATCCGCGCCAGCTCCTGTTCGCTTGCTTTGCGGATATTATCAATACTGCCGAAATGCCGCAGCAACTCTGCACGACGCTTATCACCCACGCCCGGAATTTTATCCAACGTCGAACCGCGCACCTTTTTACCGCCCAGCTTACGGTTGTACTCAATGGCAAAGCGGTGTACTTCCTCCTGAATACGCCCAATCAGCGCAAACAGTGCAGGTGTAGCCGAGATACCGAATTCACGTCCGTCCGGCGCCACCAACGCGCGCGTGCGATGCTTATCATCTTTTACCATGCCGAAGCACGGCGTTTGCAAACCAAACGAATCGAGCACCTCTTTGCATATGCGGACATGTCCCAGACCGCCGTCAATTAGGAACGCATTCGGCAGTGGGGTGAATTTCTCATCCCCGTCCACGTACCGCTGTACGCGGCGCGTCAGCATTTCCCGCATGGAGGCATAGTCATCCTGTCCATTCGCGGCGCAGGCAATCTTAAACTTGCGATAGGCGCTCTTTTTCGGTTGTCCTTCTACGAACACAACCATCGAACCGACGGTATCCTGTCCGGCGAAGTTGGATATATCATACGCTTCCAGCCGCAAAGGAAGCGCCAGCATACCTGTTACGTTTTGCAGCAATTCCAGCGATTTATGCCGTCTTTCCGACTGTTTTTCGCGCCGTTCAATCTCCTCGCGCGCATTTTTTTCCGCCATCCTCGTCAGTACACGGCGTTCGCCGCGCTGTGGCACCGCAAGTTCGACCTTACGCTCCGCGATTGACGACAGATATTCCCCCACCGCGTCCTGCTCCTCAATTTCATGCGAAAGCAATACGGTTTTGGGCACGGTGCCGCGCTGCGCATAGTATTGCTTGACGAAAGAGGACAACACTTCAGCCGGGTCGCTTCCGGTCAAGTGGAACAGCGTATATTCCTTATCCTGCAAAGCGCCGCCCGCATAGTGCAGCACGCACACACACGCGCGCGTCTGGCCCTGCACAAATGCAATCACATCCAATTCAGCAAACGCGCCCGCGACAACATGCTGCCGCGTGCCTAGCTTTTGTACCGCACGCAGCCGGTCGCGCAGCATTGCCGCACGCTCAAACTGCAGTTCCTCCGCCGCTTCGTTCATCTTTTCAGTCAAGTCTTTTTCCAGCTGCTTTGCATTGCCCTCAAACAATGCAATCGCCTGCTGGATTAGCGCATGGTATTCCTCCGGGCTGACCTTGCCCGTACAGGGCGCACAGCAGCGCCCCAAATGCAGATTGAGGCACGGGCGGTCTTTGCCGATATCACGCGGGAAAACTCTCGAACAGGTTTTGAGCAGCAACGCTTCACTAATCGTATCAATCGCGCGACGTGCCGCTACACGCCCCGGATAGGGGCCGAAATAGCGTGCGCCGTCATGCCCCGGACGGGAAACAACGGTAAACGCCGGATAAGGTGCATCCGTATTCAGCCGAACATAAGGATAGCCCTTGTCATCCTTCAAGAGGATGTTATACTTGGGCTTGTACTTTTTAATCATTGAGTTTTCCAAAACCAGCGCTTCAAACTCGCTTTCGGTCACGATGATATCGAAATCATCAATGTGACTGACCAACTGTCTGGTTTTGGCGTTAAGCCGCTCGGGCGGCTGAAAGTAATTGGATACGCGATTGCGAAGCAGCTTTGCCTTGCCGACATAGATCACCTTGCCGGTTTTATCCTTGTGCAGATACACGCCCGGCTGCATCGGCAGACGGCGCACACGCTCCTTGAGTTGTTCTCTTGTCACGGTAAACCGCCTCCTTTTTTCGCTGCCAACTCCTCCGATAAAAAAAGCGCCGAGTAATTCGGCGCTTTTTCTCAGGATGCGATAACTTAGTCAGTAAAATTGGACGTAATCAGCTCAACCAAAGCAGAAACAGCCTCTTCCTCGTCCGGGCCGTCCGCGATCAGGTTGATGGTAGTGCCCTTGGTGATGCCCAGGGACAGAATGCCGAGCAAGCTCTTCGCATTGACGCGGCGCTCTTCCTTCTCTACCAGAATCGTCGACTTGAACTCATTTGCCTTCTGAATAAAAAAAGTTGCGGGACGGGCATATAAGCCTACCTGATTGGTAACCTGTACCTCTTTCGAATACATAATCTGCATCGCTCCTATTTCTTCAAATCCGATATATATAGTCTATCCTCTTTTGTCGATTTCGTCAAGGCCCTTTTCCCCTTGCGCCATTTGCGTTTTTGATGAAATTTTTCTTGCATTCCGTCAAAATATATGGCATTTTGCCCTGTATGACAGTTTTACGCGAAAGGATGTTCAAATTTTTACGCATCTGCCGAAACCGATTTCACCGAAGCTCTACAATGGTCACGCCCTGCTCGCCTTCGCCGTATACACCGCTGCGCACGCTTTTGACCCGCTTATTACTCCGCAGATGTTGCTGTACGGCGTTTCGCAACACACCCGTTCCCTTGCCATGAATAACCGTCACCGAAGGCAGTCCCGCCATGATTGCACGGGACAGAAAATTATCGACTTCGAACAGCGCTTCCTCCGCGCTCATACCACGCACATCGACTTCGCTGGCCGCCGAACGCAGGTTCAGCTCCCGCGCAGGTGCGCTGCGACGTGGCTGCGGTGCAGGCTTTTTCGCGGGTTTGTTTTCCTCCACCAATCGAAGCTCATTTTCCTTGACCGTCATTTTCATCGGTCCGGCCTGCACCTGCACATTGCCGCTCTTGTCCGCAGGTGCCAGCACATCCGCCAACACACCGCCGACATTCAGCAGCCGTACACGATCACCCTTTTTAACAGGACGCTGCTCATTGGCCTCGACCACACGCTTCTGCACACCGCGGCGCTGTTCGTTCTCGGTCTGCGTAATGACGCCACGCAGCGCCGCCTTGGCCGCAGCAAGATTCTGGTCTGCGTTTTTCTTCTGCGACTTCTTTTTCAAGTCTTCCAGCTCGTCAAATACGGTTTCCGCTGTCATGCGCGCATCCTTGAGAATGCGATCAGCCTGACTGCGCGCGCTTTCCAGCAGCTTATCCGCGCGCTGTTCGGCCGCGTCGCGCTCCGCGCGCATCTTATCACGCTCAGACTGTGCCATCGAACGCATTTTGGCAGCTTCATCCCGCATCTGTTCGACGCGGCGGCGCTCACGTTCCAACTCCGCCAGCACATCCTCAAAGCGCGCGTCCTCGGTCGAAACCTGCTCCTTCGCCCGCTCAATGATGGTCGGCTGCAGCCCCAACCGCGCGGCAATGGCAAACGCATTGGATTTGCCGGGAATACCGGTCAGCAACCGATAGGTCGGCTGTAAGGACTGCACATTAAATTCGCACGAGGCGTTTTCCACACCGTCGGTCGTCAATGCAAAGGTCTTCAGCTCCGCATAGTGCGTCGTCGCCGCCACACACGCGCCCATCTGGCGCGCGTAGCCGATGACCGCAACGGCAAGGGCCGCACCCTCGACCGGGTCGGTACCTGCGCCTAACTCATCAAACAGCACCAAATCGCCCTGCCCGCAGCAATCCATGATGGACACAATGGTTTTCATATGCGCAGAGAAGGTGGACAACGACTGTTCGATACTCTGTTCATCGCCAATATCCGCATAAACATGCTCAAACAGCGCAATCTCGGATTGCTCATTTGCCGGAATATGCAGACCGGAAGCCGCCATGAGCGATAGTAGTCCCAGTGTCTTGAGCGACACGGTTTTGCCACCCGTGTTCGGACCGGTGATAACCAGCGTGTCATACTCGCCGCCAATAGCAATGTCAATCGGCACCGCCTTGCCCTTATCGAGCAGCGGATGCCGTGCACGCAGCAAACGGCAGCGGCCGTTTCCTTCTGCAAGCACCGGCGGAGCTGCATTCATCTCAAATGACAGCTTTGCCCGCGCAAACACAAAGTCAAGCGATACCAGCGCATCAAAATCCTGCTCAATCGCGTTTTTGTACCCCGCCACCTCGCTGGACAGCTCTGCGAGGATACGCTCAATCTCGGCCTCCTCGCGGCCTTCAAGCACCTTAATCTGATTATTGATTTCAACCACCTGCTGCGGCTCGACGAACACAGTCGCGCCAGTGGAAGAAGTATCGTGTACCAAACCCGGGATATCGCCGCGATGCTCTGCCTTGACAGGAACAACAAAACGCCCGTTTCGCTGGGTGATGATAGTTTCCTGCAAATATTTCGACCGTTCACCCGAAATCAGACGGTTAAGCGTCTCTCGCACCTTGCCTGAAATGCGCCGCAGTTCGCGACGGATAGACAGCAATTCAGGGGATGCGCCGTCCGCAATCTCCTCCTCGGATACGATTGCGGTCGTAATCGCTTCCTCCAGCATTCGATTGCCGGACAGCAGGCCGAAAATCGGTGTCAGCGCGGTCTTTTCCTCCTGTTCCGCATCATATACCAACGCGCGGCGCGCAGTTTGCAACAGACTCGCAACATCGAGCAACTCACGTGGGTTGAGCGTGCCGCCACGGTCGGCGCGCTGCAAAATCGCGCCAACTTCGCGGATGCCACCGAAGGACGGACTACCGTGCCGCACCATGCGGTTTTTCGCATCTGTCGTCTGGTCCATCCAAATCTGCGCCTGCTCATGGTCATCCAGCGGCCGCAGCGCGCGGCATTTCTCTTTCGCCGCATCCGATGCGGCCTGAGCCGCGAGACGCTCTAAGATTTCATAGTATTCCAGTGTTTTTAAGGATTTTTCACCTAATTTATTCATAGCTTCCTCTCCAAAAGCAAGGTTTCACAACAGAAAAAACAGCAGCAGAAACAGCAGATAAATCCCCAGCATCGAGCCGGCAATTAACCCGATTGTCCCCAGCCAAATACGCAGAATCGAGCGACCCGTTTCGCCGGTCATACCGCGAAGCTGCCTGTATTGCAGCAGTACCCACAGCCAATGGCTGCCATAAGGAAAATATCGCGCGGCAAGACGCTGATACTCCTCATTCGGCAGATACTGCTTGAAGTCGCGCAGCAGATAATGGCCGCACAGAAACGTGTTGGCCAACGAAAGCAGCATCAACCCCAGTATGACAATATACGGTTTTATGCTTGCAAGCCAGCTAAACAGAAAGACTGCCGCCGCGATGCCATCGAGCACGCACTGCACATATATCGAAAAACGCAAAGAGGTCTGCTTTACCAACATATTCTTTATTCCAATCATGGTTTTTTCTCTTTTGGCTGGAGTGAACGATAAAAGGCCAAACTATCAAACCCGCGGCCAAGGTGGTACTGCACATATGCTTCCGCCATACGACAAAACTGTTCACGTGCCGGACCAGTAAGTGAAAAAGCATACGCTTTCTGCGGCTCTGACGACAGAACATGCAAAATTGCACGCAGCGTCCCGTCCGCAAGCCGTTCATACCCACCGACGCGCGCGGCGCACTTGTCATCCGCCGCCGTACCCGCACGCACGGAAAAACACACAGGCGACTGCTCGATCGGCTGTCCACACACGCCGCACTCGGTAAAGTCAGGCGCATATCCGCTCTCCGCCAGCACACGCCACTCAAACGCGGCCTTGACCAGCGTGGGATCGCGTTTTTGACCCTCGAGCGCATACAATGCGTGCAGCAGCAAGCGACACACCGCGGGACTATCCTCATCCGGCCCGGTCACCGCACCGGCAACCTCCGCCAGATAGCAGGCAAGCGCATACCGCTCAATATCTTGCGCAAGCAAGAAAAACGAATGCACCAAATCGGCGTCGCGCAGCGCGTATTTCCCTCCCCGCTCGGACAGAATCAACTCGGAATAACAAAACTGCCGCGCGGCAGGGTTCTGTTTTTTGCCCCGCCGCGCATTTTTATACAGAATTTCGCTCTTGCGGCCGTATTCGGTCAGCACAGTCAGATAACGATCAAAATCACCGAAGTCCACCTCGCGCAAAATGAGCGCGCGCAGCCTGACCTCTGCCATTTACTGATCCTCGTAGCCGAAATTGCGCATCTGGTACTGATTGTTGCGCCAGCCTTCCTTAACCTTGACCCACAACTCAAGGAACACTTTCGCATCCAACATGCGCTCGATATCTGCGCGGGCCTGACGACCAATCTCTTTGAGCATAGCGCCCTGCTTGCCGATGATAATCCCCTTGTGACTGTTCTTTTCACAGTAAATAACCGCGTTAATCTCGATCAAACCGTCCTCACGCTCGTGCCAACGCTCGATACCGACGGCAACACCGTGCGGCACCTCTCGGTCAAGCAAACGCAGCATTTTCTCACGCACAATTTCAGCCACAAGCTGCCGCTCCGGCTGGTCGGATACCATATCCTCCGGAAACAGCTGCGGACCTTCGATGGCATATTTGTCCACCTCGGACAGAAAATCATTCAGTCCCTCACCTGTGCGCGCCGATACCGGCACAACAGCATCAAAATCATGCGCCTCGGCATACTTGGCAATAACCGCGAGCAGCTCTTCCTTTTTGACCGTGTCGATCTTATTGATGACCAGAATGGACGGCATATGATGCTGCTTAATCTGCTGGATAAGGCTCTCCTCCGCCGGGCCGATGTTCGCGATCGGCTCAACCACAAGCGCCGCCACGTCCACTTCGGACACGGTATCGGTCACAACCTTACACATGTAATCGCCCAGACGAGAGCGCGGCTTATGCAGACCGGGCGTATCCAGAAAGACATACTGCGTATCCCCGCGGCTGAGCACACCTGTAATACGGGTGCGTGTGGTCTGCGGTTTACTGGAAACGATGGCAACCTTCTGCCCCACCAGCTTATTGGTCAGCGTGGATTTGCCGACATTCGGGCGGCCGACCACCGAGACGACCGCAGTTTTCGTAATCTTGATCATTGTATTCTCCCATAATAAAATATAAACCAAAGTGCAGCCGGTACTGTCACCAGCAGCACCATCAACGCCCAAAGATGCGCGATTAGAAACTGTGCGGCCGTCCACAGCACACCTTCGCCGATAAAAATGCATACGCCTACCGCTGCACACGCCGCGGCGCACACGAATACACCCGCTGCGGCAATGTCCTTGGCATTGCGGACAAAGCCATCGTATCCGCTGGCCTGCCGGTCGCATAACCGCTCAATGGTGGTGTTCATCAGCTCCGCACCCATGGTCAGGCCAAAGCAGATGCATAAAATCGCCGCCTCCGCTGCACTTGCGCGACCCATCAGTGCAAAAACCGTCACATAAAAGGCCGTGACCATGTGCACGCGGAAGTTGCGCTCCCCATGAATGCACAGCCCCAGTCCGCGCAGCGCGTGCTGAAAGCTCTCATGCAGTTTTCGGATGTTCTTTCCCATATCAGTTCTCTCTGGTCAGGCCGAGGAAGGTAAGGTTGTCCTCCTCCTTGGCGCGCATCAGGCGTGTGTCCTCGTCGTTGCGCTCATGATCGTAACCCAGCAGGTGCAGCACGGAATGGGTCGTCAGATATCCGCACTCGCGTGCCGGCGAATGACCAAACTGCGCGGCCTGCTCCACCGCGCGTGTGTAGCACAGAATCATATCGCCCAGCATCACACATCCCGAGTCAGGCTCAACCTCTAGTTCCTCCTGCGGCATGCCGTTAAAAAAATCATACATCGGGAAGGACAGCACATCGGTTACCGCATCTTTGTCCCGATATTCCGCGTTGAGCCGCCGAATCTCGTCGGCATCTACGACGGTCACGTCGATTTCCGCATCAAACGGCACGTCCTCGCTTTCGAGTACGCGTTTTGCACAGGTGCGAATGAGTTCATCTACCGCCTGCGCGTCCTCCACTTCGGTTTCAAAGCCGATATTGATCTGATGGCTCATCGTTTCTCCCCTTTTCGGCGAAAAGCCGGATGTTTGCTGTCCTGCGTCCTGCTTTTCCCTTTTTTGCCCTCGTAATCGGCATACGCCTTGACGATACGCTGCACCAGTTCATGCCGCACGACGTCCTTTTCGGTCAGATAGCATTGCGCGATACCCTCTACCCCGTCGAGTACACGCAGCGCTTCTTTCAAGCCGGACTGCTTACCGTCCGGCAGGTCAATCTGCGTAATATCGCCCGTGATAACCGCCTGCGAACCAAACCCGAGGCGAGTCAGGAACATTTTCATTTGCTCGGGCGTCGTGTTCTGCGCTTCGTCCAGAATAATGAAACTGTCATCCAATGTGCGGCCGCGCATATAGGCCAGCGGCGCCACCTCGATTGAACCGCGCTCCTGATACTTGGCGAAGTTTTCCGCACCGAGCATATCAAACAGGCCGTCGTACAACGGACGAAGGTAGGGATCAACCTTGCTTTGCAGGTCGCCGGGCAGGAAGCCCAGCTTTTCGCCCGCCTCAACCGCAGGACGTGTCAGAATAATGCGGGACACCTGCTTGTCCCGGAAGGCCGCGACCGCTGCGGCCACGGCAAGATAGGTCTTGCCCGTACCCGCAGGGCCGACACCCATGACGATGGTATTTTTACGAATCGCTTCCATATACCGTTTCTGGCCAAGGGTTTTGGCTTTAATCGGCTTACCCTTGGCCGTGATGCACAGCACATCACGGCTCATGGTGTGCACCTCAGCCTCACGGCCATCGCGTGCCAGTCCAATGACGTACTGCACGGTCTGTGTGCCAATCGCGTCCCCGCGCGCCGCCATAGAGACCAGCGCCTCAATGGTATGCGATGCCGTCTCCACATCCGCCACCTCGCCCGAAACCTTCAGCTCAGTTCCTCGACTAATAACTGAAACGCCCAATTCCCGCTCAATCAGCTTGATATTCTCGTCAAACGCACCGAAAACCGACATCAGCAGTTCGGTTCTCTCTACCTGTATTGTCTTTTCTATGGTTTGCACCTTGCTTTCTTTGTTCTCTCCGTCTGTCGCTGTGTGCTATGGCGCAGTCTCGTCCTCAGACGGCGGTTTTTCCGGAATCGTGCTGTCATCAACCGCCTCAACACCAATCTGCTCGACTGCGTGTACCGTCATCTCCAGCACCGCCGCGCCGTCCTGTTCCGTGAGCGTTTCGCTGTGCTCTGTGACCGAACCGTCCATACCGGAAGCAATCTCCTCCAACGCACGAGAAAGCATCTCGACACGTAACTCTTCCACTGTGGCAGTTTGCGGCTCACGCTCGTAAAACACATAGGTCTGCACGACCAGCGACACCGGGAACACCACGCTGTCCGACAGGCGCAGTGTTCTGGTTTCTATTATTTTATCACAGGTTCCCCCGTCAATTCCACTCCCAATATATAAATTTAACCGGTGATTTCCCAAAACCAGCGCATACTGCCGCCGCACCTTACCCGTGTATACTTTGTTCTCGGTTTCCAGCGCGCGCGCTGCCGTCACATGATGCACCGTATATGCCTCTACCTCGCCGCGTGCATGCGTTAAGTGATAATTCCCATCCTCACGGGTCGGCGCGACCAGACCGCTGATAAGTGTATCGCCCGTTTCGACCGCATCGCCCGCCTGCACCATCGGCTGTCCTTCCAGCGCCTTCACACTTTTGATGACGCCTTCCCGCGCAGCAACGACCTTGACAATCGCATTCTGGTCAATCTTTTCCTCGGGCGGCGTCACACCGTACGCCTCAATGGTCAGGCTGTTTCCACGAAAATTGAGCGACAAAAATGTCATATTCGGCTGCATGCCGAGCATGGTCCAACGGATACTGCGCGTGTCCAGCGAGCTGATGCGCGCACCGATATGCACCCCCAACTCTTCCAGCTGCTGCATCACCTCCGCCTCATCCAGCACGGGGTCAATATGCGCCTCAATCGACCAGATATGGGCGCACAGCACCCAGCAAAGCAACATAAGCAGCACCAGACCGCCCCACAGCGCGGTGCGCGGCCGTAAGCGCGCCGCCCAAAACGGCATGCCGCGCCGCTGTTCTATATGCACTCGGCAGCCCGTACGCCCCATATACCGCCGCAAGGCACGAAAATCTGCAAGCGACAGCGTAGCATACATTTCATCCCACGCGGTGCGCTCCATCCGCCGCAGCATTAGACCTTTCTCGGCGCACAGATTGAGAAAGCGCGGCAGGCTTGCACCCGTCACACGCACGCGCACCTGTCCGCGCGCCAGACGCCAGAGCCGCGCAAGCATAATTTCATCCCCTTTCCGTCATCCCGCCGTCGTATACTCCACCGAAACGATCGTCCCGGTAACCGCCAGTTCGTCAAGTGAAAGCGCCGTCAGCTCCAGCCCCGCTCCCACGATACGCACCTCGCAGCCGCTGCATTTGACCCGCAGCAGCCCTTGCTCATATTCCTGAATGCCGCGATGATTCTCCACCACCACCCGGCTGTTGCCGATGATTTCCACGCGTGGCCGGAATCCATGCAGATCGTCGATCAGCTCGCCTAACCCCTCATGCGCCATGTGCGTCCCTCCTCCGTTCGGGCTATTGTATGCGCCCACAGCATCAAACTTGACAGCGCTGCATATCCTGATGCATCGGAGGTGCGTGCATGAAACTCTTTTTATCCCTCGCTTTATTTGCGGCATTCCTGCTGTTTCCCGCCGCCTGTGCCGACGGCGTGCGTGACGGTCTTTCACTGGCCGCCGGACAGGCGCTGCCCGCGCTGTTTCCTTTTTTCCTGGCAAGCGGTCTGCTGGTACGCAGCGGACTGGCGCAAACGCTCACCCGTCCCGCCGCACGTCCGCTTGCACAGCTGTACCATCTGCCGCCTTCTGCTGCGACTGCCGTCATTCTCGGACTGACCGGCGGTTATCCGGTTGGAACGGCAACCACGGTCGATTTGCTGCGGCAGGGCGCGCTTTCCCGCGATACCGCAGCGCGGGTCAACAGCTTCTGCAACTGCGCCAGTCCGGGCTTTTGCATCGGTCTGGCGGGTCTCGGTATTTTCGGCAGCGCACGGACGGGTGCAGTGCTGTACGGCATCCACATACTCACCGCACTGTTGACCGGCCTTCTTGTTGCGCGTCCAGCACAGTTCACGGCGGAAGATGCCGCGCCACATACATCGGGCGTCACGCCATGCCAGAGCTTTTCCGCCATTTTTTGCGCTGCGGTACAGCAGGCCGCTGCCACCGCCCTGACCGTCACCGCCTTTCTGACCGTCTTTTGTGTATTTCTGCATCTGGTGCAGCCTGTTTTATCGCATCTTCCTTACAGTAATGCACTCTCCGGTATGCTGGAGCTGACCTCCGGTCTGGATGCACTTCGCGCATTGCCGTTTCCTGACGGCGTGAAGCTGACGCTCGTCTCCTTCCTGCTGGGCTTCGGCGGACTGGCCGTACAGTTTCAGGCGCGTGCATTGGCTGAACCCGCCGGTCTGCCCATGGATGGTTTTGCAGCCAGCAAACTGCTGCACGGCGCCATGGCAGCCGCTTTCACCGCATTGCTGACACGCATTTCTCCTACCGCACTTCCGGCTTTCGCACCGGTGGACAATGCACTGCAGCAGCGTCACTACCCAGCTTTCTTCCTGATATTGCTTTTCATGTTGTTTACAATTTGGTCTGGAAAAAAAGCGAAAAATAAGATATAATGGGTCACAGAACATTGGATTGGAGTGATCTGACGCATGAAGCTGAAAAAGCTGCTGCGCAAAAATATTGAACCACGCTGTACTTATTGTGCTCATGGCACACCACTGGCTGATGGTCAGCGCATTGCGTGCCGCCGCCGCGGTGTGGTAGACGGCACGGATCACTGCCGTGCGTTCCGATACGACCCCCTGCGCCGTGTGCCGCCCAAGCCTGCGGCTCTGCGCGGCCATTTCACCGACGCTGACTTCTCACTGGGGGATAGCAATGAAAAATAATATACTACGAAACCGACTCGCAGCACTTGCCCTGTGCTTCATTTTATTGATTTCTGCCGTCCCTCTGCCGCAAGCCTTTGCCGCACCTGAAGATGAGGACACGGTTTCCGATTCCACAGATACTGGCAGCGATACCGAAAGCACGGACACAGAAAACACGGATAGCACCAGCCAAGCGGATAACACAAACATCATTGCCGCTGCACCCGGCGCGCCCACGCTTAATGCTGAAGCGGCGCTGCTCATCAGCCCGGACTCCGGCATGGTACTGTACGAAAAAAATGCGGACGAGCGTCGTTACCCGGCCTCGACCACCAAAATCATGACGGCACTGCTCACACTGGAAAACGTGACCGACCTGAATGAGACAGTTACCGCCGAAGCCTCTGACTTTGAAAATGTCACCGCAGACAGCTCAAACGCAGGCATCAAACAAGGCGAACAAGTCACGGTCAAAGACCTGCTGTACGCGCTCATGCTTCCCTCAGCCAATGAGGCCGCCTATATGCTCGCTCGTCACGTCGGCGGGACCTATGAAAATTTCGTCAATATGATGAACGAACGCGCTGCTGAACTTGGCTGCACAGGTACCCACTTTTCTAACCCCTGCGGCCTGCACGAGGACGACCACTACTCCACCTCACGCGACCTCTACAAAATTGCCTATGAGGCCATGAAGGACGAAACCTTTGCCAATATCGTTAACACCGTACAGCACATGATGTCAAAAACCAATATGCACGAGGAGCGTAAAATCTACACGACCAACATGCTGATTTTCAGTTCGTATGCTCCCTATGCTTATCCATACTGTCAGGGCATCAAAACCGGCCATACCTCGCAGGCGGGTAACTGCTTCGTCGGCTATGCAGAGTATGGCGACGCCAAGCTGTATTCCGTGGTCATGGGCTGTGATGACCAGTCGGCTGAATATCCTGAAATTGCAGCCAGCTTTACCGATACTTCCGCTTTATGCAAATGGGGCTTTGAAAACTTTATCTCCAAAACACTCGTCAAGCAAGGCGATACCATCAAACAGATTAAAGTGGAACTATCCACCGATACGGACAAGCTGGTACTGACAGCCAAAAACGATTTGGTTTCTCTTGTTCCCAAGGATTTGGATATTGAAGCGCTCACCCAAGACCCTGTCATTACCGCACCGGAAAGCGTGGATGCCCCAATTAAAGCAGGCGATGTGATTGGCAGCGTCACCTATTCCTATAACGGTATGGACTACGGCACGGTCGAGCTGGTGGCGCTCAGCGATGTGGAAATGAGTCCCGTACTCTATTACGCCGATAAACTGAGCAACTTCTTCCAAAGCACCGTATTTAAGGTCATCTTGATTGTACTGGCCGTATTTGTCGTATTATATATTCTGTTCAATCTGACTTTTGGTGGTATACGCCGCCGCAAACAACGCAAGAATCTGCGTTCTCGGTATGAAAACACCAATTTCCAGCGCAGACGCCGCAGATAATAGATGACTCCAATAACATCATAAAAAAACAGGCAGATGCTAGAGCATCTGCCTGTTTTTTTACAAACAAAGCCACCAGTATGGCGTGACACCGTACTGGTGGCTGAAATTGCTTTTGACTAAAACTTTGCGATCAGGTAAATTCCGTCGGCGCATATGTGCCGTCTGCAATCTGCTGCGCAACCTTGTCAGTCAAACCGTTATACACAACACCCGGCTCCAGCGTAATGCCCTTGATTGCCGCAAGTTCGGAAACCGTAACAAACGCATAGGTTTTATCTGTGCGTTTTTGTAGGTCATCAATGGCCGACAACGCACCCTCCACCGAAGTCGGGTACAGGTCGTGCATCAGAACCACTGAGCCATCCGCCGCATTCACAATCGCATCGTGTACGCTCTGCTTATTGCGGTTTTTCCAATCCTGTGTATCTACATTCCAGTTGATAATTGGCAGCCCCAGTTCCTTAGCAACGGCCTTAACATCGCTGTTCACACCGCCGCCAACCGGACGCAATACCGTAGGCGGTTGTCCTGCCTTCTCTGTGATGGTACTCGTTGCGGAGGTAATTTCCTTCTGAATGCCATCTTTCTTCAGTCCGGTCAAATGCTGCATCGGATGCGTCATTGTGTGGTTGCCTAGCTCATGTCCTTCGGACACCAGTCTCGGCAGCGTGCTGCTGAACATATTGACACGGTCACCGACCATAAAGAAGGTCGCATGCGCACCGCGTTCCTTCAGGCCGTCCAGCAAATATGCCGTCAGTCCGTTCGGATAGCCATTGATTGCACCGGTCGGTCCATCGTCGAACGTCAACGCGATATACACGTCTGCATCCGGCACATTCACATTGACCGCCTGCGTCAATCCGCTCGTCTGACCGGACAGATAAGCCTTCTGGCTGTCAAAGCCATCCAGCGAGGTAACGGCAAAAGCAAACGATCCATCATCCAGCGCTGTATACTCTTTGCCGATTACTGCAGCAAACAACGGCGCAGATACATAAAATCTTCCGCTGTCTCCATCTGTAAAAGCACTGATATCGTCGCCGCGCACACGGTCTCCATTCACCTTGGTTTTACCGTCCTCGTGTACCGTCGATTGAATGCCGTTATACTCTACCGTCCATTCGCGATCCCCGTCGAAAGAAGCCGTTCCACCCAGTGTGGTGATCGCTGCGCTGAGCGGCACATATTGCAGTCCATCCCGCTCTACTACGGCTGCACTGCGAGACTGGCCCGCTTCCTTCATCTGCCGGACCTCACCTTGATACTGCAGCTTATCCGAATCCGTGCGCATGAGTACGCTGTCAGATGCAAGCTGTGCCTCGGACGGTCCAAGCTCAGACAGCGCTTCATCCGCAATCTTGCCCAGCTTTTCATCATCCAACGTTTTTTTGGATTGCGAAATCACAACCAAATCACCCATATCTGCGCCCAACTCACCTACCTGCCAGGAGAACAACTGGCAGATATCGTGCACTGGCACATAGACTGTCCCGTCTTTCATCACGGGCGCAGTCGACATGGTCTTTGTTTCTTCATTCAACTGCGCGGTTTTACTGTTCACTTGTACACGCAGCGTATCCTTCTGATCCGTAAGCACAGAGGTTTTGCTGCTTTCCTCCCAGGACAATTCAAGTCCCAGATTCTCGCACAACGATTTTACCGACACAAAAACGTTTCCATTGCTGTCCCGATACGGCGTCGCATTGCCCAGATCGACTATTTTACCATCTGTAAATGCACGCGCATTGTCAACTTGGTATACCAGCTGATTCCGATCCCCACCAAAAATCGCACTGGATACTCCTTTCACAACGTGAAACGCAACCGGAACCGCAACAATTATCACCAGAATCAGTGCGATCAACACACCATAGTGGCTGTTACGGCGACGGTGTCTGTGGCGCCGGTAAGTCGTCCGGTACGCCGATTGATATGTCATTTTCCGTTCATTCCTTCCTACCTATTGTTGATTATATATGTTCTCTATTGGTCTATTATAGCATTAAAACCAGAATACAAAAGTTACAGTACCGTTAATTTTCTTTGCCTGCAGCAGAAAGTGCTTCGGTCAGCATCTGCACGCCAACGCCCAGCAGGTGCGGCCCCACATACGCCCCCAACGTGCAATCGATTTCCCCCTCCATCAAATGCAGGTAGTCGGGCAGGCTTTTCTGCGCCATCTCTCGTATTTCCTTGAGTTCTGCCGGTGCATCTCCGTGTGCCACCGCTAAATTGAACGGTACGCCGCGCGGCACCAGTGCGGTCGCCAGCTGCACCATTTTCTGCATCGCAGCCTTATGTCCGCGAATTTTGGCAACGCTGGTCAACTCCCCATCCGGCGCAAAGGAAATAATGGGTTTGATTTGCAAAAGCGTTCCTGCCACAGCCGCAATTTTTCCGATGCGTCCGCCCTTTCGCAAATATTCCAACGTATCCACACAAAAAAACACATGCGTATCCCGCATCAACGCAGGTATGGCACGCAGCAGTTCACTCCAAGACCACCCCTCTTCGATCCAACGCGCCGCTTGTATTACCGTCATTCCAATACCCAGAGAACCGCTCAGCGTATCAAATGCCGCAACCTCAAGCCCGACAGTCTGCTCCCCGATCAGACGCACCAAATTGCCGGTACCGCTCAGACCGCCGGACAGGTTAATCGCCAACACCTTGGTATATCCTGCCTGTTTGATACGTGCGTATGCCTGTTCTACCATATCCCCGCCCGGCAGCGTCGTTTTGGGAATTTCCTGCGGCAGTCTGCGATAGACCTCGGTCGGAGTAATATCCACACCATCCGCATATTCACCGTCCGAAAAAATCAGTTTTAGCGGAACGACATAGATATCGTACCGACGCACCAGTGTCTGCGGAATATCCGCACAAGAATCCGTCAGCAGCGCAATTTTTTGTTTATTTATCATTTCTTTCACCTTTTACAAATCTTCCCCCGCGCTCCAGTTAATTAGGTGCGGCGAGGGCTTGGGTTCATTTTGCCCGGGCGGCGCTACTTTCACACCAAAAAAATCATACCATTGCCCGCATGCATCACACTGCCATGCCGTAGCCTCGGTTTCATCCATAATATAAATTTCATTTCCGCATTCGCAGGTTAAAATTGTCATGCCATTTCCCTTCTTCACTATTCAGTCGAGCTTATGGAACACGTATAGTATAGCATATCTCGTGCAGGAAGTCGAACCTATTTATTCCCATTTTAGAATAAATTCGAGCTTTTTCAGCATTTTTATTTATAAAAGTAACACAAGACCCAGCCGTTTAATCGGCTGGGTCTTGTAATCGACAGACGTTTGCATCAACTGACATGTTTTCAGCTCGGTATGCTGCCGTTTCTGGTCACGGTTGCGGAAATATTGCTGTACAAAAAGCCATTCGCCGTACTAACCACTTGCAGCGTTGCCGGAGCGGAAGAAACCGTAAACGGCACAGTAAATGCCAGATTCACGACATCGTTTGTGTTAGTAAAATTGTGTTGTGCCGCAGCCCCCGGCAAACTCATACCGTTGAGCTGAGCAACTGTACTCAGATTGAGTGGGAAGCTGACGCTTTTCGCAGGTGCAAAACCACCATTAAATGCAAGGTTATAAACACCCGGCTGATTGATGGTAAAGCTCGGGCTGTTGGCTGCATGACTGATGGCTGTGCCATAGGACAGCGAATTCCGGTCAAACAGCAGCGGCGTTTGTCCGGTACCGGATTGAGGCGGTATGGAGTAGGCAGACAATAACTGCACATCTGTACCGGTACCGGCTGGGCCAGTGGCTCCGGTGGGGCCGGTTGCACCCGTCGGGCCGGTCGGGCCGGTTGCTCCGCTTGGGCCAGTCGGGCCGGTTGCTCCGCTCGGGCCAGTCGGGCCGGTTGCTCCGCTCGGGCCAGTTGGGCCGGTTGCTCCGCTCGGGCCGGTCGGGCCTGTTGCACCACTCGGGCCGGTCGGGCCGGTTGCTCCGCTCGGGCCAGTCGGGCCGGTTGCGCCACTCGGGCCGGTCGGGCCGGTTGCTCCGCTCGGGCCAGTCGGGCCGGTTGCTCCGCTTGGGCCAGTCGGACCGGTTGCTCCGCTCGGGCCAGTTGGGCCGGTTGCTCCGCTCGGGCCAGTCGGGCCGGTCGCGCCGCTTGGACCAGTTGGGCCGGTTGCTCCACTCGGGCCGGTCGGGCCGGTTGCTCCGCTTGGGCCAGTCGGGCCGGTTGCTCCGCTCGGGCCAGTTGGGCCGGTTGCTCCGCTCGGGCCAGTCGGGCCGCTCGGGCCAGTCGGGCCGGTTGCTCCGCTCGGGCCAGTTGGGCCGGTCGGGCCGGTTGGACCACCCGCCGGACCAGTAGCTCCTGTCGGACCGGTTGCACCAGTGGGGCCAGTACTGCCACTCACGCCAGTTGCACCCGTCGCACCCGTTGCTCCGGTGGCTCCCGTTACGCCCATCGGCCCTTGTGGACCCATGGGGCCCATCGGACCGCGCTCTCCGCGGCAGCCGCGCGGTCCAGCCGGACCGGTCGCACCCGTCGGCCCGGTCGGCCCTCGTCGGTCTTCCGAACTACAGTCACCGCAAAGCGGTTCTAGCCATTCATCTGCTGAACGATATCTGTCTCCACATCCACCGAATTGAGGACGATGATACATATCATTCTTCCTTTCGAGGAATTTGCCGAAAAAGCATTCGGCATTTCAATCTATGCTTCTTCCCCTCTCCTTGCCACCGTCTTAATGCTGCACATCTGCAAAATACCGTCGATTATAAGCAACTGCCGGAGAGTCCGGCCAATATACCGCAGCCCGTTCATTCCATTCCGCTGCTTCTGCATGCCGCCCAAGCCGGTCACAGCACATGCATAACCCCAGACAAGGAATATATCCATAACACAACGGCTTGACAAACGCACCATTTTGCTCAGCATACGGAACTTGCAAGGCGGTTTCATACCAAAACCGACTCTGCTCCAGCCTGCCATCCTCCATTTCCAGCGCTGCAAGCGCACAGCAGGTTTCGCCGCGCGGACTGTCCAACACAAATGATCGCACCAGCGCCTGCCGCGCCTGCTTTCTTTCTCCTAATGCCACTAGGCAATCCGCCAGATTTCTGCACGCTTCAATCTGATTTTCGACCCAGCCATCAGGTCTATGCAAAAAATTCTCAAATGCCGAAACCGCTTGCATAAATCTCTGATGCGTCATCAACTCACGTGCATAATAAAATTGCGCGCGCGCATCCAACTTCTCTCCACGAGCCAACATGCGCTCATAAATTTTCAAATTGCGATCACTGTCCACCATTTTTTCTTTATGATGCGTTACTGCCGCATCTGCATACCGAATGTGTCCGCACGGTGTAATGCATTCATGTACCGCCCCAACCCAGTGAAATCCTGCTGCACGCCGGAGCAGTCGTTCTCGATAATAGGTGTAGCACGGACGGCCGCGCTCGTCAAAAGCGGTGTGATACGGCAGCATAACCACATCTGTCGTCTGGTCCAGCTCCTGTTTCAGCTGCAAAAAACGCACTTTATCCTCCGGTGTGATAACATCATCCGCGTCCAGCCACAGAAGAAAATCCTTTGTTGCCTGCGAAAATGAATAATTTCGTGCAGCTGCAAAATCATCACACCAAACAAAATCAAAAACCCGTCCGTAGTTTGCCGCAATTTCCTTTGTCCGGTCAGACGATCCGGTATCCACAACCACTATTTCATCTGCAATCTCCGCCGCACTGTCCAGACATCGCGCAAGAACAGCTTCTTCATCTTTCACAATCATGCACAAACTAATCGTAACCACATAAATCCCTCCCATCCAACGTATGCTTTTTTCACGACAAGTGGGACCGAACAATCGCTCCGACTCTCGTCCTGCGCCGAAAACCTCTGTTATGTTTTTCCAAATTCTGCGTTGATTCACTGTTTTTTTAGCGTGATTTGATTTATAATATAATAATGTAATGGGAGGTGTCTGTTATGAATGAAGCCTATCAAGATGCGCTGCTAAAAGTAGATAGTTACGGCGCCATTTTTATGTATGCAACGCACAAAGACTTGACCACCGCACCGCGCCACATTATCCGCATGACCGAACCGGTTGACCCGCGCGTTCTGCTGGCCGCTGTGCGCACCACACTTGACCGCTACCCGCAATTTGGACTGGGACTTGTCCGCGGCGATACCCAATACAGCTACCGCATCCTACAGCAACCCCCCAAGGTGCTGCCGATGAATGACCTGTCTCCGTACTATATCGGCTCAGAGGACACCAACGGTTATCTGTTTCTGTGCGGCTACAAAGATAACACCATCTATCTGGAATATCAGCACTGCATTTCGGACGGCCGAGGCTTCGACCAGTTCATTCGCACGATTTTATACTACTATCTCAAGGGCATGGGACATGAGGTAGAGCCCGGTCGTTCTATCCGCACTAATGAAACGCAGTTTACGCCGCAGGACTGCGAGGACGGCTACCTGCGCCTGCGCGGTATGCCGCAGTCGGACGCCGACCACCATCCGGATATCCCCTCCTTCCACATGCCGGAATATGACAGCCGCAACGATGACAACGAGCTGACCACCGAGCTGACGATGTCGCTGCCACAAGTGCTTGCATATACCAAAGGAAACGGCGTAACCCCAATGACCTTTCTGATGACCGCAATCTCCATGGGCATGTACCGCACCTACTATGAAGGCACGGACCGTACCGAACCGATCATCGCAGAGGTACCGATGGACCTGCGCGCCTACGTCAAAACCACTACCACACGCTTTTTTGTTTCTCTGCTTGATCTCCCATTTTTCTATGAATATTTCAGTATGCCGTTTTGGGAGGCCTGTCAGGCGTGCAAAGCCTACTTTGACACGCAGAAAAATTTACCGCATGCGGTATTCTGGGCGCTGAAAAACGCAAACCGCGTTGCCAAATCACACAAATTGGACATGCCCATTGATGAAAAAGAGCAGATGATGCGCCAGCAGGCGCGCGATTATATTCGCCGCGACAGCTTTATTCTGACCAATATCGGTGAATTTAAGCTGCCGCCCAGCATGGAACCGCTCGTAGCGGATTATTCCGCCATTTTGCCCTGTGCCTTCCAGCCATTCGGCATTCTGGTTAGCTCGTATAAAGATACGCTCAAGGTATCCATCTCTCAGCGTGACTTTAACTATCATCTAGTTGAGAACATCCGCGCCGTTCTGCGCGAAATCGGTTTTGAAACCACCGCATTACCCTATACCTTCCACGTTACCCGCTACGATGGATTGCATTTGGCAAAGGACTGACAAACGAAAAAAATCCACCGGACACATCCGGTGGATTTTTTATGCCTTGTTATGCGGTTGTATAGTAGATTACCGAAACCTCTCCGTTCACTACGGACGGATAGCAATGCCGGTACTCACTCCCTGTGCTGACCGGCGCATCAATCTGATGATACGGCTGCGTTACATCAACCGCCACACAATTGTCTGCCGCAGGTATCGTGAGCGTGCTTTCCTCTTGCGGAACAGTAAACGTGAACTGTCCATTGGCATAGGATACCGTGCGGTTAATCTCCTGCCGGTTAGTCAGCGTAATATAGGTTACGCCGTCCTCCTGCCGCAGATTGGTATATTGCATCAACCCCTGATACTTCACGCTGGAATCATAATTTTCGATGACTACATCGCAGTAGCTCTGTGCGCCGATGCAGATATTAACCACATTACCACGCTGCTCGTAAACCGCGTTTGTACCCGCATCCAACAGATGTGTTGCGCGATACAGCATGACCGCCATTTCCGCACGAGTGACATTCGCCGTCGGACTCAGCTTACCATTTGAACCGCTGATAACTCTCGCATTGACCAATGCACTGACCGATTCACGGGCATAATTGGAAATCTGGTCAATATCCGAATACCCTGATAAGCTGCCTGCCGGCAGTGTTAATTGTGTGCGATCCAGTGTACGCTTAAGAAACACCATAGCGTCTTGCCGCGTCATGTTTTGCTCCGGAAGGAAACGGTTATCGTCCGTTCCAGTAGCCACACCGAAAGCCTTTGCCGCAGTGACAGACTTGCTGTAATAGGTATTGCCCGGCACATCCACAAAGGTGCCGCTGGAATCAATCAGGCCACTGTCCAACGCCTTGCTCATACCGAAAGCACGATCCAGCATCACAATAAAATCTGCCCGAGTAATGGCACTGCCCGGAAAAAACAGATGATTACCGCTTCCCTTGATTACCCCTGCTACCGCAAGCGTATCAATTTCGCGGTGAGCCCATGCGTACTGCTCTGTAACGTCATAGAAATAAACAGAGTGATCGGGCAAATACGCATAGGTTTCCGTGTCGTCCGTTGCAAGCGCAGCAGTCAGCACGCTTACCGCAACAACGACAACCAGCAGCATCGCTGCTACCAGCTTACGCGTTCTTGTCATAATCTTCTCCTTGCCGTAAGGTGAACAACATGGGGGATTTCCTCCACTCATGTAAACTTACTGCAAAAGTATAGCATATCTGTCCCCACTTGGCAAGTTAAAAGTTGAATAAAATTCTTATTTCGGTTTTCATTATCCGCAATTTTCCACGTTTTTCCCGCTTTTTACGTCTCTTTTTGTAACCTCTACATGTGGGGAACGCCGCACCGCTTTACTGTCAGCAGACGCGCTGTTCCGCACGATACCACAGATAGCTCAATGCCGTCGACACAAGAGAAGCCGCCAACAGCGGAACCAGTAGCAGTCCAAAACGCACGATATTATTCGGTATAAATGCACCCAACACGCCCAACACACCCGCCGCGAAATACAGCCGCCCTGCTACGCGATGTGTGCGTCTCCATACGGTTTCACTGGACAGCGTCCACGGAGTTTTGATACCACAAAACCAATTCATACGAAACTTCGGCATGACGTTACCCAAATATACCATCATCAGACCAATCACCAGACAGATCACCATTGCGACATCGACCGTGCCTGGCCGCAGCCCCTCCACCACACAGATGCCGTTTATAATCAGGACAAACAGCATCATCACCGCTTGAAATCCTAGATACGAGCCGAAGAACTTGGTATAATTTCGTGTTTTTGGATCAAACCGTGGCATAAAATAAAATAATACTGCCAGAAACGGGCCAAGACATGCTATAATCCACAGATGCCATTTCGGTTCATAGCCGACCTCTCCTCCCAAGTCCCACTGCATCGGAATTTCCGCCGGCAGACGCGCATATACTGCCGCCGCCAATATTACCGGTATAACCGCCAAAATCCACACAGCCACTTGCCCTTTACTAATCTTTTTCATTGCTGCTACCACCTTTCAAAGCCGTGACCCATTCCAGAATTTCGTCGACCACAGACATGTTCAATTCATAATAAATGTATTTGCCCTGCTTATCGTCCAACACCAGTCCTGCATCCTTCAGTATTGATAAATGATGTGAAATGGTCGCGCCGGAAACCGAAAAATGCGAAGCAATCTCCCCTGCTGCCATGGGGCCTGCACGCAGCAATCCGAGAATATCCCGCCGAATGGGATCGGACAATGCTTTAAAGGTTTGTTGAAAACTCATTTTGCATCCTCACCCTTTCTCGGGCGGCGCGCCGGACACCAACCCTTGCTGCCGCAATGCGGACAGGTCAGTCGCCATTCGTCGTTAACATGCTGGCGAAACAACAACCTGGTCCACGGAAGAGAAAACAACGTACCACACGATTTACACCAAAACCGACATCGCGCCAAAGCCCGCGCCTGCCCTATAATCAATGCCACCAAAATCAGCAGTACTACACATACGCCAATTCCCATAGGCTGTGCCCTCCCAACATTTAGATTACTATCTAATTGAAAGATACCTCATCTTACCCCATCTGTCAAGCATTATTTTGACATTCTTCTAAATATTAACCTATCCTATTCTTGTGCCGGAATCGGAAACAAAAAACCCCCGAGACGATAGTCTCGGGGGTTTCCTTTGTTCTATTACGAACTCTTACGCCATGCCGTTGAGCTTGACAGTCATCTTGCTCTTCTTGTTGGCCGCGTTGTTCTTATGCAGGAGGTGCTTGGCAGCCGCCTGATCAACCGCCTTGACAGCGGTCGTATAAGCAACAGTCGCTTCCGCCTTATCACCGGCAGCAACAGCCGTATCGAACTTCTTCAGCGTGGTCTTGAGCGCGCTCTTGGCCATCTGGTTGTTCATCGCCTTGACAGCGTTAACCTTGACACGCTTCTTTGCAGACTTGATGTTGGGCATTCCGAAAACACCTCCTTCGTTTTCTATTCGTCAGTGTTTCTATTCTACCATCACTTTTCCCAAAATGCAAGTCTTTTTTCCATGATTCTGTATAAAAAATCCGGTGTGCCGTAAAATACTCAAAAAAAGGAGTGAATACACATGGCTTTTCGCACAGATTTGGCAGTTGAGGCGGTACAAAATCTGTCCCACGCAGCCGACGTACAACAGGTCCGGCAGTCCGACCGCACCATTGAAGGCTTTTCAGTCAACGAAGTAGAAATCCTAACCGAGCACGCAGCGCACGAAATCGGCAAGCCCTGCGGCCGATATGTGACGCTGGAACTGGATGCGCTTGTTCGGCGCGAAGAGGACGCTTTCCCCCGCGCCTGCCGCGCACTGAGTACGCTGCTGGGGGAACTGCTGCCGAACAGCGCAGCCTCCGGTCCGGTGCTGGTTGCAGGTCTGGGTAACCGCATGATTACCCCAGACGCCATCGGCCCGCAGGCAATCGACCATGTGATAGCCACACGGCATTTGGTCGAGCAGGTTCCGGACGTATTCGCTTCCTGGCGGCCGGTGTCCGCCCTTGCTCCCGGCGTACTGGGACAGACCGGCGTGGAGACGGGCGAAGTTATTTGCGGTGTATTGGACCGGGTCAAACCCGCCGCGGTACTCGCGGTAGACGCACTTGCCGCCGGACGGCTCAGCCGCCTGTTGCGCACCATTCAGCTGGCTGATACCGGCATCACACCCGGCGCGGGCGTAGGCAACGCGCGCGCTGCACTCAACAGCCAGACACTCGGTGTGCCGGTCATCGCCCTCGGCGTGCCGACTGTCGTCGACGGCGCAACGCTTGCGCACGAAATCGCCGCGCAGCTTGGAAGCCCTTCCTGTGAAGCGCTTGATGACCTATCCCTGCCGGTTATGGTCACCACGCGCGACATCGACCGCGAAGTCGCCGATATCGCCCGCGTCATCGGCTACGCCGTCAACATGGCGCTGCACCCCCATTTGACCGTCAGCGATATCGACCTGTATTTGTCTTAAACTTCCCGCCATCTTTCGGTCATACTCGCGCACGGACGGGCGTATGATATAACAAAACGCAGGGAGGTGGCAACGATGAGAATACACAGAAAATCCACCCGGCGGCACGGCATCGGTCTGCCTGCCGCCGTTACGCTGTGCATTGCTGCCTCGCTGCTGCTGTTTTCGCGTATGGGCGGCGAATCCACCGCGCAGCAGGCGCTGACCCGTCTGGCCGGAAACGGTGATTTCATTTTACGCGCAGTGTCGCTTGAACTTGGACTTTCCCCCGATCAGGCTGCGGTTTTTGTACCGCGCACAGCGGCATCTGCCCTCAACGAGGACGCGGAAAGCCCGCTTGCAGAGAGCACCTATATCCCGCAGACGGACGAGAACGATAATCCGGTGCTGGATGCCGCAGATAAGGCCGCTACCATCACCATCAATAATGAAACCTCCTATGCGGTCGATGTGGCGGCCTGTCTGGCATCGGATGCTACCATCCATGTCAACGGAGACGGCCCGCAGGTGCTCATTGTACATACGCACGGCAGCGAAAGCTACACACCGGATGCCGCCTTCCCCTATACGCCAACCGAAAATGAACGCACAACCGACACTCGCTATAACGTCGTGCGCGTGGGCGACGAACTGCAAAGCATTTTACAGGATAACGGAATTGAAACCGTGCATATCCGCGACATTTTCGACTCTCCCGCCTATTCCGGCTCATATGACCGTTCGCTTGCTGCCATTGAACAGGCAATAGACGAATATCCGTCTATCCAAATCGTCATCGACCTGCATCGTGACTCCATTCTGACCGATGACGGGCAAGCCTACAAAACCTCCTGCACTATCGACGGCGAGGAAATGGCACAGTTAATGTTCGTTGTCGGCACGGATGACGGCGGACTGACCCACCCGAACTGGCAGGATAATCTGAATTATGTCACCGGTCTGCAATACCAGCTCAATAGAGCCTACCCCGGCCTGATGCGTCCGGTCAACCTGCGCACACAGCGCTTTAATCAGCATGTACGTGCCGGCTCGATGCTGATTGAAGTCGGTTCCTCGGGCAACACCATGCCGGAAGCGCTCGCCGCAATCCGTCTGTTTGGACAGACGCTGGCTGATGGCCTCAACAACGTATAACCCTGTCCGGTTTGGCACAAAATACCCCAACAAGGGGTGAAACCATGGATTCCATCACATTTTCCACCGATTTGGAAAGCAATATCCGCCTGATGCAGGCGATTTTTCAAGGAGATAACACCTTCGTCACACGCCGCGCAGTTGGTCATGCCGGTCTTTCCTGTGCCGTTTTCTTCTTTGACGGCATGGTTAATAACATCGCCATCAACCAAAGCGTCATTCGGCCGATTGTCTGCTCCGACCTGACCCGCGCCTCGGCGGAAACACTTTGCCAAACCGTGCTGCAAATCAACGACAGCCGCGTCGAAACCGATGCTTCTAAACTGTTTGCCTCTTTCCTGTACGGCGACACAGTGGTATTCACTGAGGGCGACGCGCGGCCGGTCGTGGTTAACACCAAAGGGTTTTCCGTGCGCAGCGCGTCCGAGCCGGAAAACGAGCGTGTGCTTTCCGGCCCGCGCGAAGGCTTTACCGAATGCTTTATGCCCAATCTCGCCCTCATCCGCCGCAGGCTAAACGACAAGCGGCTGAAATTCACCTTTCTGCGCATCGGCAGCCGCACCAATACAGTCGTCTGCCTTTGCTATCTGGCAGGCGTGTGTGAGCAAAAGCTGATCACCCATCTCAAGCGCAAGCTGGAAGCACTTGAAATCGACAGCGTACTCGACGCCAATTATCTGGCTGAGCGTATCCGCGACCACCGCTTGTCACCCTTTCCCACCCTCGGCACGACCGAACGCCCGGACGTAGTCGCCGCACGGCTGGTGGAGGGCCGCTGCGCCATCGTAGTAGACGGCAGTCCAGTCGTGCTGACCGCCCCCTTTCTGTTTCAAGAGTGCTTCCAGTCCAACGACGATTACTATATTAACTTTTTGCAGGCCAACCTGTCCCGCCTGCTGCGTGTAGCAGGCTTTGTATTTACCATCACCTTTCCCGCGGTCTATGTTGCACTGATGCTGTATCACCGCGAGCTGGTTCCCGCTCGGCTGCTGTTCGCCGTGTCGGCGGCGCAGCGTGGGGTGCCGCTGCCCATTGGATGGGAAACTTTTTTGCTGCTGCTCGTGCTGGAAGCGCTCAAGGAAGCCGGCGCGCGCACACCGGGCGCAATGGGCCAGACAATGAGCATCGTGGGCGGCCTGGTGCTGGGACAGGCTGCGGTGTCGGCGCGATTCGCCGCCGCGCCGACCGTTATTGTAGTCGCCATTGCAGGTGTGACCGGACTAATGGTTCCTAAACTGCAAACTGCGACCCTGTGGCTGCGTTTTGCGCTGCTGGCCGGAGCTGCCGCTTACGGTCTGTACGGTGTCAGTCTCTCACTCGCGTTGGTATTAACGTGGCTTTGTCGGATGCACTCGTGCTCGGTGCCCTATCTGCTCAACCTCATTCCGCGCGTGCAGGCTGAGCAGGAGGACGCATGGCTGCGCGCACCATGGTTTTTCATGCGGCATGACCGTTTTGCGGTCAAACGGAATTCATCAAAGGGGGACAAACCTTGAAACTGCCCGGAATACTACTGCTAATTTCCCTGCTGCTGTGCGGCTGCGCACGCGAAGTCTCACCGGTTTCTGCGCTTGCACTCGACCGCACGGACGATGTCTACCGGCTGACCGCCGAGGTAGTGCGTCAGGACAGTCTGGATGATGCCGCCTCACCTGCTTATCTTTCCGCCACAGGACGCGACCTGCCCGAGCTGCTGACCAACCTGAGCAACATCCTGCCGGGAGAGCTGTATCTGAGCCACGCCCAAGTACTGCTCATCAGCGAAAGCGTCGCAGAGGAAAGCATCCTGCCGCTGGCGGATTACCTGTGCACGGAAAATGACGTGCGCCTCAGTCTGCGTGTCGCGGTTGTGCGCGACGGCACAGCAACCGACCTATTGCAAAATGATGACGAAGTTTATGCACTCAGTGAACTGCTTGACCGCGCCGCACAGGAAGGCACACTGCCTGACATGCCGCTTTATCGTGTTTCCGAAGTACTGCACGCCGACGGCACCGCCATCCTGCCTGCACTGTATCTGGATGAATTCGGTCAGACTGCACCCGCAGGCACAGCCGTTTTTGCAAACGAGCGCCTGTCCTGTTTCCTCGACGGCGATGAGATTGGAGGCGGTACGCATGCGTGAACGTCTGTTTTCGCGTTGGGGAGCTGCGCTGTTCGCCCTACTCCCCCTGAGTGAAATCCTGTACACCCCCGCAAACGGACAAACCGTATATGCCGCAGCGCTGGCCAGTCTCATCTGCGCACTCCTATGTGCGGGCGGCGCGCGGCTTGCCCCCATCTGGCAGCAATCCCCCGTACTGCAATGGCTGCTTGCGCTGTTTGCCCTATGGCCGATTGCATCCTCGCTTGCTCGTATGGGTGTCTTTCTGCGCAGCACAGTATTTTCCACCCGTCCGCTTTGGAGTCTAATCCTGCTTCTGACGGTCTGTTCGCTGCTCGCTGCGACATCCGGACTTAACCGCTGCGCTATGTGGGCACTACCGGTGGCATGGCTGGCGGGTGCGGTCATCGTTCTGAGCGGCATATTGACCGTCTCTCAGCTTCAGCCGACGCACTGGAGTATGCCCGACGCAACTCTGCCGCACGAAACCGTTCGCATTTTGCTGCGCCTACTGCCCGCATCACTTGTGCTGTCCCTGTCGTTACCGGAACGGCTTTCCGGCGCTGCCGCGCGCGGGTTATCCGCCGGCGGTGCACTGTTCGCATTAATTTCGCTGCGCACAACGCTCCTTCTGGGCGTACACACCGCCGCACTGCTGCCCTATCCCAATTTCTCCGCAGCCGGACTTGCCGCCATCGGTGATTTTGCGCGCCACGGAGAAGTATTTTTCGCCGTACCGCTGCTACTTTGTGAATTAGGGCGCTGCGCTGCGCTCGCCTGCGTACTGCTGCTGCCCTTCTCTCACTCCTACGGTGTTTTACACCTATCACGGCGTGCAAAGCAATAGCGGATTGCCCTTGCGTCCCGCCGCACGCTTTGCTATACTGATGGCAAAGGAGAAGGATGCAATGAATATTCAGATTTTCGGCAAAAGCAAGTGCTTTGACACAAAAAAAGCGCAGCGTTGGTTTAAGGAGCGCGGCATCAAGTTTCAGATGATAGATTTAGCGCAAAAGGGTATGTCGCGCGGCGAGCTGGACAGCGTACTGAAAGCCGTGGGCGGGCTGGACGCAGTGCTGGACGAAAAAAGCAAGGGCTATGCTTCACTCGCCTATCTTGCTTACGACGAGGACAAAAAAGAAAAACTGCTTGAGGACGGCACGTTGTTCAAAACACCAATCGTGCGCAATGGCAGACAGGCCACTGTCGGCTACCAGCCCGACGTGTGGGCAAACTGGGAATAAATTACGTGCAAAACAAAAAAGGACGGCTTTCGCCGTCCTTTTTGCTATCCCAAATGCTTACATCAATTCCTTCTGATGGGTTGCGTACAGATATTCGTCCATGGTGTTGATGATACGGTCCTCGACCAGCTCAACCGGATCGTTCTCCAGCAATCCTTCGCGCACCTTGGTGTACTGGATAGGCATAAACTGGCTGAGCAGATTGAGCGGAATACCCAGTTTGCGCAGATTGCCGATCAGGCGCTCCTTTGCCGCTTCCACCCCTGGGGTCGGCATATAGTAGCGGCAGCGGTCGGAGAATGAGAACTTGCGCTTCATGCGAATCTCCAATTCCGTGCCCTGATAGTGCTTCTTCCAGTGCTTGTCGTCGGCGAGCATCGCCTCATCAAGAGCCTCGATAAAGTGGCTCGGCTCGATATCTGTGCCGTAGAGCAGCTCCTGCTCGATATATGCCAGCGCGAACATACCCTCGCGCATTGCAAACGTCAGCGCCGGACCAACCTTGAGGATACCTACACCGTCCTCGACCAGTTCGCGCAGCTTGATTTTAGTCTGGTAGTCGGTCGAGTGTCCTTCGAACACAAGGTTCGGGAAGTCCTTAATCGACGCCATCAGCTCCGCTGCCTTGGCGCGGTCGTACTCGGTGCAGCCGCTATCCTTTTCTTCCACGCCCGGCTGCACGACAACCGCGATAACATTGTTCCACGCCTCATCCAGACCTTCCTTGCGGAAAGCGTTCTCAAAAGTCGCAACCGTGTTCTTAAAGTCCTCTACGCGGGTGACCTGCACGCCTTGATCCGCGCCAACCTGACCGCCCGGAATCGGCACCTCGCTGCCGACGATGTAAACCGGCGCAATGGCGTTCGAATCGCTCTCCAGCAGCTTGTGGTAGGTGTCCTCGGCCACACGCGCCAGACGCGCGCCGCGGCGAGCAATCGTCTCGTCGCTCAAACGGGTATTCGGGTCGTCATCTGCAACCTTCATGCTGGTGTCGATATGAATTTTGGTAAAGCCCGCGCCAACATAGTGACGGATAAGCTCCTCCGCATCTGCCATTGCCTCTGCTTCCGGCTTACCTGCAAAAGTCAGCGGGCCGAGATGGTCGCCGCCGAGGAACAGCTTAGATTTGTCAAAACCAACCTTGTCTGCAAGGCCCAGCACAAACTGCTTGAAATCCATCGGCTTCATACCGGTATAGCCGCCGTTCTGGTCGCACTGGTTGGCGGTCGACTCGATCAGCACGCAGGAACCGTCCGACAGGCCGCGCTTGAGCGCTGCTTCGATAACATAACCATTTGCACTGCATACTGAATAAATGCCGACGCTTTTGCCCTGCTTCTGGAGTTCTACCAATTTTTTCAGCGGATTATAATTCATCAAAATTCCTCCTCTTATTTTCAGCAATCCCACAGCAAAGCCATGCGGTTCTGCTTATATGGTAACATAATTTCTAATTTTCTGCTTTGGGTTTGAAATAATAATTTCATTTTTATAACAATCTGCCACGCAGCGCATTTATCACAAGCAAGGCTTTTCATCCAGAATCCCCTGTGGTAAAATAGATGCAACAAAACATCCCGCATTATGCAGGAGAAAGAGGGTTGGATTATGCCTTTGGTAACAACAGAAAAAATGCTGCTGGACGCACAGGCCGGTCATTATGCCGTCGGCGCGTTCAATGTGGAAAACATGGAGATGGTCATGGCCGTCCTTCAGGCTGCGGAAGAGATGCGTTCCCCCGTCATCATGCAGACCACTCCGTCCACCGTCAAGTATGCCGGTCTGGACTACTATCTGGCAATGGTAAAGACGGCAGCCGCGCGCACAAATGTACCGGTCGCCATGCACCTTGACCACGGCGACAGCTTTGATCTTGCCATGCAGGCACTGCGCACCGGTTACACGTCCATTATGATCGATGGATCACACGATGCCTTTGAGGACAACATTGCACTGACCCGCCGGGTTGTCGACGCCTGCGCTCCGTCCCGCGTCAGCGTAGAAGCTGAACTGGGTAAGGTCGGCGGCAAGGAAGACGATCTCGAGGGCGGCGACGGCAACCCGTTCACCGATCCGCAGCAGGCCAAGGAATTCGTTGAGCGTACAGGTGTCGGCTCACTCGCGGTTGCCATCGGCACGGCGCACGGCCTGTACAAGGGTACCCCCAAACTGGATTTCGATCGTCTGAGCGCTATCCGCGAAGTCGTATCCATCCCGCTGGTGCTGCATGGCGCATCCGGCGTGCCGGACGATGCGGTACGCGAGTCCATCACCCGTGGCATCTGCAAGGTCAACTTTGCCACCGAACTGCGCATCGCGTTCAGCGACGGCGTCAAGGAGTATCTCCGGAAAGACCCAGATGTATTTGACCCCAAGAAATACTGTAAAGTCGGCATTGCAAACGTCGTTGAGACGGTCAAGGGCAAAATCGCAGTCTGCGGTTCCGCCGGCAAGGTCTGATTCCATTGTTTCGGATAAAAACCCATCGCGCAGGCGATGGGTTTTTCTTTGTTACTTCATCCGGGTCAGCGCCACGATATGCAGCACACAGAAATATGCGCCTACGATGGCCAAACCCACGCTGAAGACCATCAGGCCGATGGAATACTGCTCCATATAGGCGTTAACCAGCACGAGCACCGCGAAAGCAGCCCACAGCACAATAAGCGCCAGCACTTTTTCACGGCTTTTTCTGGCAACGATAGACTGAAGCGGTGTCAAACGCCGTCCAAAATCCACATCTGCGACTACATCCAGTTTTTTGAAGAACACCGCGCGATAGTAGATTTCCACCACCGCAAACAGTGCTACACCGGCAAGTGTCGCCTGCATCCAGTTCAGAAACGTACCGGCGCACAAAATTGCCAAAAACAGGATGATGGTCAGACGATTCTGAAAGAAAAGAATCTTCCCTTCGTTCTTCTTTTCAATCACATAGCCTTGCTTGGTCAGAGTGTCATAATAAATCACACGTTTTTTCTTATCCGAATAAATATTCCGGCCAGAAAGCTGGGTATTAGGGATTTGCTGTTTCTTACTCATCTAACATTCCTTTTCCCTTGCAATAAGTCTGGAGCACATTGTAATCGCGGTCAAGCACGACCAGATCCGCATCCAAGCCGACCTTGATCGCACCCTTGCGATCCTCAATGCCGAGGCAGGCCGCCGGATTCTTGGTGCATGCGTTGATGGCTGTGCTGACCGGCACCTGCGCCTCTTCGATCAGGATACGCAGACCCTTGTTGACGCACAGTGTCGAACCCGCCAGACCACCAGTTGAAGTCAAATGCGCGCTGCCGTCCGGATAAATTTCAATCTCGTTGCCGCCAAACAGGAACTTCGAGCCGATCGGCTTGCCTTTCGCCATCAGCGCGTCGGTGACCAATACCGCGTGGTCCGCGCCCTTCTCGTGGAAGAACTGGTTGAGCGCCGCCAGAGTCGAGTGATTGCCGTCGCAGATGACCTCGCCATACATGCTGCGGATACGATAAGCCGCACCAACCAGCCCGTTGGCACGGTGGTTAAACGGCGTCATGCCGTTGTAAACATGGGTCATCGTATGGGCGCCGTTGGCAACCGCCATCACTGCCTGCTCATAAGTCGCAGCAGAGTGTCCGATGCTGACGACCACGCCGTGCGCGCTGCAGTAACGGGTCAAAGCAAAATCCTCATCGGTTTCGGTCGCCATAGTGATATACTTGATGAGACCGTTCGCCGCCTCCTGATATTTTTTAAATTGCTCCACCGTGGGCTTGACGATATACTGCTCCGGCTGTGCACCCTTATATACCATATCCAGATAGGGACCTTCAAAGTGCGCGCCCAGAATCTCCGCACCTTCATAGCCGTCCGCAACCACCTTGGCGACATTTTTCAGCGCCGCAGTCAGGACCTGCTCACTCTGCGTAATCGTAGTCGGCAGGAATGTAGTGACGCCTTCCTGCACAATATTACGCGCCCAATAGCGTAGACCCTCCTCTTCCGCATCATTGGTATCAAAACCATATGCGCCATGGCAATGCACATCGATAAAGCCCGGCAGGATACGCTCGTTGCCATAATCCTTGTCAACCGGTTTCGTGCCATACGGATAAATGCCGGTAATTTTCCCATCCTCAATCTCAATCTGCGCTGCGACAAACTGATCGGCAAACCAAACCTTTTTACTTTGAATGATCATTTTTCTCCTCCTGCTATCCCATTGTACCTATGCGTTTTTCATACACTATTGCAGTTTCGTGCATGATTTCTTGCGCTTTCATACGGGTATGCTTGCAATTACCTTAAAAATATACTAGAATAGAAAGTAGATTTGTACTTGCTGAAAGATATGCAAAGCAACAGACAATAGGGGAATCGCCATGAATAATCAAGCTTTTTATGACAGTTTTCTCGAATTCGGGTCGGTTTATTATGAACCGATCGACTTAGAGGAACACCATCTTGCCTGTATGCAGTTTTTTACGCATACCAAAACAATGGAGCAGCTCTTCTGCTTTCCTTGTGAAGTATACATTGAATTGATTAGCGGGCTGGCTTCGATTGTGGTCGGCTCCCAGCCCGATCCTGTTGATCTAAAAGCCTTTCCTATTCACCACTATTTGAAAATCAATCCAGGCGTTTGTTTCAACATTTTGCCGGTCTCCGATGAAGCAGCCTATTATCTGCTTGCGCCGGAAAACCGCTATACCAAACTTACAATGCCGGAACCATATACTTTCCAGCTCAAGCCAGTCCGCTTCAATGTGTTGGAAATTCTGGACCACTATTATTTCACTGAAGAACGTGCCTATTGCTTCAACCGAGCGAGCCATGCATATTTTGAATTGCTCTACGTACATAACGGCACACTGACTGTAACCCTTGCCGACACAAGCTGCACACTGGCTGCAGGCGATCTCATCCTATGTAAACCGGACAGCAACCATGCCAAGCGGTTGACCAAGGACAGTGCGTGCAATTACTTATCCATATCCTTTGATATGGAGCTTTCCGAATCACAAATCCTGTTCAATCATGTATTTCATTGCACCAACGGTTTACGCGATGCACTCTATAAAATCATCGAAGAGCGCACAATGCATTCGCCACATGCGCAAACGCTGATGCTTTGCCATTTGCAGGAAGTCATCACACGCCTGTGTCTGCTCTGCAATGAACTGGAAGAAGAACACAATCTGCTTAGTCTCAACCAGAACTCGCAAAGCGATCTGCTTCAGCAGATTTTGGCATACATGGAAGAAAAGGTAACAGAACCTATTACCATCGAGCAAATTTGCCACAAGTTTTTTATGTCCCGCACCTCTCTGCAGGCCTTGTTTAAAATGTATTTGCACAACTCCCCGAAAAGCTATCTGCTCAATATTAAGTTGCAAAAAAGCAAGGAGCTGATTCGAGAAAGCCAGTATACCATCAGTGAAATTGCTGATATGCTTGGTTTTAGCTCTATTCATTATTTTTCTCGGCTGTTTAAAAAGTACTTTGAGCTTTCTCCCAGTGAATACGCAAAGGAAGTTGCGGCCAGCGAGAACAACTGACCGCCCAGCCGTACGTTCTTCTTTATTCTGCCGTCTGGATACTATAGCGGGAAATCTGAATGACAACGCCTTTGCTGACTTCCACGTCAATCAGATCATCCTTGATCTTTACAATCTTGCCGTAAATGCCTCCCGCAAACATGATGGATGCTCCAACTTTGATATCCGACTGCAGTTGTGCCATCCGTTCACGGCTTTTGCGCATATTGCGCGCCGACATAACGGAAACAACCAACGCCACCACGATCAGCAGTACAGCAATGGTTATACAGGTCCACAGGATTACTTCCCAATTCATATTGTTTTAAAACTCCTCGCATTTGGTATCTCTCCCGTATGACACGGCAGACAAAATGCAAACGGGGCGGCTGCGGCCGCCCCGTTTTCTTTACGCATGCCGCACGGGGAACGCATGATTCTACCACCATCTCCGCGTAAACATGATATTATCTCGGACGCGGTAGTCATGCTTCTTTTTTTAACAGGCTTTCTTACGCTCTGGTGTAGGGATACAGCGTAACACCCTTCACCACACGGTTTACTTCGCCGGTCGGGCACGGGTTATCCGGGGTGATGCCCATGGACAGAGACTTGAGCACAGCCAGCGTCTGCGCAAACAGAATATAATCCAGACCAAGCAGCGCGTTCTCATTCTCATCTGCCAAGTCGCAAACCACCGTGTAATCCACAAGCGCCGCCACCGCATCATCCGGCTTGCTCATAACAGCCACAATTTTGTTGCCCTTGCGCTGGCCGCTCATTTCCTTGACCAGATCCACTTCATACTGACGGGTGTATGCATTATCACTCAGGTAAACCACGGTGATCGTGTTGTCATCAATAATGGACTTGGGACCATGACGGAAGCCAAGCGGCGTATCATACATGGTTACCACGCGGCCCGCAGTCAGCTCCAGCATCTTAAGCGCAGACTCCTGTGCAAAGCCCTTCAGGCAGTTGCTGCCCAGATATACGATGCGGTTGAAGTCGTACTCGTCCACAATCTTCTGTGCAACACCATATTTGTTGTCCAGAAAAGCCTGACCGGCCGCCATGATCTTCTCTACCTTGGCAATTGTCTCATCCAGATCATCCAGATGGAAACACAGCAACGTCGCCAGATACATGTTCGAGAAGCTGGAAGTCATTGCAAAGCTCTGGTCGTGCGTCTCTTCGGTCAGATTGATGGCGTAGCAGTTATCCGTTGTCGCCGCACGCTTGGACAGCGCGCCATCCTTGTTACAGGTGACGAACAGGTGATGGATATTGTCGCAAACTGCCTCGGCAGCATCAATCGCGCCGACAGACTCCGGCGAGTTACCAGAACGGCCAAAGCTGATGAGCAGCGTGGGCTTGGTGCGGGACAAGTATGCCTCCGGCGTTGCTACAATATCGGTTGTGCCGTAGGACTTAACCTTATAGTTCAGCTTGCTGGTCAGCGCCGGGAACAGTGCGTTACCCACAAACTCGCTGGTGCCGGCACCGGTCAGAATAACATCAAAATCTTCACAGGTGATCACCTGATCGATAAACTGTTTCAGCTCATCCTTGTGCGCTTTGATCTGCGCGCAGGTCTTTTTCCATGTTGCCGGCTGCTGATAAATCTCGCTGAGCGTAAAGGTGGACATAGTCTCCTTCATCTTATCTGCGGTGACATCAAAAATCTTGTTCATTTTGTTTTTCTCCTTTCGGGCCCGCCCTGCGTATTTTTATGCGCATGGCAGGTCATGACCCAAAATGTTTTTTATGTGTGCAAGGGGAAAGCAAGCATGCTGGCAAACCGTATCCTTTAGATACCGTCGTCCGATTCCTGCTGCTCAACCTTCTTAAATTCGTATCTAACAACCTGCTCCTTGCCGGTTTCCAATGCGGTCTGCGTCAGCGTCTCCAGATCATCAATGAATTTGCGCGACATCGCAATCTCCACCATCATCGGCAAGTTTGTGCCGGCAATTACATTCACATTGCCGCGCGGAAAACCAACCTCAACCGCCGTCTTGAATGGTGTGCCGCCCGGCAGGTCGGAGAAGACCAAAATCCCTTCGCAATCCTTCAGCTCATCCATTGCCTTGGTCAGTTCCCGTGACAGGTCCTCCAGACTGTATTCCGGCAGAAAATCCACATATTTATAGTTTTCCTGCTCACCGGCAATCAAATTGAGCGAGCTTGTCAGTCCGGAACCGAAATTTGCATGTCCAGTTACCAGTAATCCGATCATTGTTCTTCTCCTATCTCCATCATATTGTTTCAACGGCGGCGTGCTTGTGCACGCATTCCTTCCTGTATGTCCTCCGGCTGTCCCAACCGTTTCAGGCTCTCTCGTATCGCAGGGATATAGATGGCCTTTGGCGGGAAACATACCTTTGCACTCCGGTAATTGATTCCTGCGTTTTCCTCGTCACCAAGATACTCATACTGTCTGGCAATCATGTAGAGGATTACGCCCAAACGAAAACCATAATACTGTTTTGCATCGATCTGCGAATCCATGGTTTCAATTAGATCACTGCGCTTGTTAATCACAACCTCGTAGGCCTGTTCCGTGTACCGTATGAGCTTCTCGTCCCCGGTCTGCCGAATCGCTTCCAAAAGCCAATCCACATATTTTTTATTTTCTTTTAAAAGGAACGTATGGAAATACTGCTCCAGAAAACTTTTCTTATCCGCCGGATTTTTATACGTTGCGGCAATCATGTGATGCAGCATTTCCTCAAACCGCGCGGTATCTTTCGCCAAATACAAAGCGCGCAGCTTATACAGATCACACGTATAATCACCCAGCAGCTTGCGGGACATCGACATATCTGCCACTTTCTCCACTGTTTCATAATCCCTGCGTCCAAGACTGCCGTTCAGTTGCCGAAGCTGAAAATTTTTTATCACCTGAACGCCCATATAACAGGCAAACAGAAGAAATATGACCGACGCCGTAATTGCACTCACACAAACACCTGATTTCTCACATTTCAATCAATAGGGGGAAATGATCCGAATCGCCATCTCCCCCTATCGTTTTATCTTGCCGGAGCACATGCTCTGACAAATTGTTCTATTTTATTCGGGCATGGTAACCGTCACGCCGGACTGCTGCAGCTCGGTAACAACCGAAGTCAGCGCATCCCAAGCCTGCTGGCCGGTCTTTTCAGCCGGAGCGGGTTCCGGATAATCATACCACTCGACCAGCGGATTGTAGCCGCCGGGGATGGTATTGCCGTCAGCGTCCATCGCCTGCGAGTTACCGGTCCAGATGCCGAATGCACAGCCTACGATACCGCAAACCAGAATGAGCAGGATGCACTTAACCGGCGTCCAGCCCTTCTTGATGAGGGCATACAGAGCGAGGGTGATCAGCAACGGGATCAGCTTGGGCAGAATGCCGTCAAGCAGATACTGAATGTTGATCTGGGTATCGCCAACGATCATACGAACGGTGGTGCCGCCGTAGTTTGCGATAAGGCCGCCGACTACAAATACGCCGAGGATGCTCGCCGCACGGGTGAACTCCTTCGCACTCGAGGTCAGCATGGTAACTGCCTTGGTGCCCAGACCGTAAGACCAGTACATCAGGCCGAAACGAACGGCAAACTGCACTGCGTTAAAGATGATCAGGAACAGGATTGCACCGAGAATATTGCCCTGCAGAGCGATATTCGCGGTCAGACCTGCAGTGATCGGAACCAGTGTCAACCAGAACAGCGCGTCACCGATACCGCCGAGCGGGCCGGCAGCAGAAATACGTACAGAACGGATCGTCTGGGTATCAGCCTTGTTCTGCTCGAGCGAAAGCACAATGCCCATAACGAACGTTACGAGGAACGGGTGGGTATTCAGGAAGTCCAGGTTATGTGCCATGGAAGCCTTGAGGTCTTCCTTGTTGGTGTGGATCTTCTGAAGGCCGGGAAGCATGCCCCACAGCCAGCCGCAAGCCTGCATTCTCTCGTAGTTGAAGGATGCCTGCAGGAAGCAGGACAGCCAAACCATCTTATTCAGGGTCTTTTTGTCCAGCGCCGGGGCCGGTGTCAGATCCTGATATTTCTCGGGAATATTATATGCCATCCGAGTCACCTCCCATGTTGCCAGCGCCAGCGTTCGCCTTGATCTTCGTGTTGATCGAGAAGTCATAGATCGCGATTGCAGCGCCTACGAATGCGCACAGAATCAGGGTTGCGCCAGAGGTGGAGGCGTTAGCAGCGCACAGCAGAGCCATAGCAAAGCCTGCCAGCAGGAAGCCCCACATCTCGTTGGACATCATAACCTTCATCAGAATTGCGAAGCCGACAAACTTCATCGCGCCGCCAGCAGCGTCGAGGCCTGCCATGACCCAAGAGAACCGGAAGGACAGGTCCTGCAGAGTCTGGCCAAGAGCGGAGCCGCCGTACAGACCGGCAACAGCCAGCAGGCCAAACAGCGCACCGAGGATCGCCATTTCCATGAAGTTGATGTTACGAATACCCTTGACATCCGCGTTCTCCGCGCACTTGTCAGCCTTGGCCATCATACCGGACATGATGGTGAAGGTCAGGGTAACTGCATACTGGCCGAATACCGCGAACGGAATTGCCAGACCCAGCGCAGCGCCAACGCCTTCAGGCGTAGCTTCCATGCCGAGCGAAACTGCGAATACGGTAGCCATGATGCCGCCGAGGATCGCATTGGGGGGTTGAGCGCCGCCGATCGGCATCGAGCCGATCTGGATGAGCTGATAAGAACCGCCGACAACTACGCCAAGCTCAAAGTTGCCAAGGATGGCACCGATGATCGGGCAGGTTACGATCGGCTGATACAAAGATTCCAGGAAGCTGAACTGGTCGATACCCATGATAAAGGCTACCACAAAGACCAAGATCGCCTGGATGATGGTAATTTCCATTACTTACTCCTTTCCAGGTGCTTTCGGGTAAATATCATTTAAACAGTTTTTCGATATTCTCCGCGGGCGTATCCGGAACTCTCTTAATTTCAAGCTCCACACCCAGCTCCTGCAGCTTTCTAAAGCATGCTACATCATCGTCGTTCACTGCGACGGAAGTTGCAACCTGACGTTTCCCATCCGCCATATGCATATTTCCAATGTTCACCTTTTTAATCGGTACGCCGCCTTCGACCAGCTTCAGGACGTCCTGCGGCGTTTCGCAAATGATTGCGATATGCTGATTCGGCGACGCCTTACCGATGATGTTGATGGTCTTCTCAATCGAGAAGAAACGGGTCTGCGCATAAGACGGCGCAGCCATGTTCATCAGTCCCTGACGGAACTCATCAGTCGATACAGCATCGTTTGCAACAAGCAGCAGATTGGCCCCGACAATGCCGCACCACTGGGTAGCGACCTGTCCATGGATAAGACGGTTGTCGATTCTCGTTAATACAATATCTGGCATAAACCTTCCCCTTTCTCCAGTTTTTGCATTGGCCGTGTTGACTAATTCCCCTCTCTTTCACAAAGCGGAAACATTTCATCTGGGAACAATGAAATGCATCCTCTAAACTACATTTTTTATTCTACCAGAAAAGTGTTTTAATGAATTTGCACTTTTTATCCGTTTTTTTGCATTTTTGATTTGGTCATTTTACCCAAAATGCACAGGACAATTGTCCCCACATCATGGACACTGTACATTTTCGTCTTCCTAGGCAGGATAATTGCACAAAATAAGTTAAAATGTTAACAATCTTCTTTTCTTTTTCTGTTTAAACAACCGATTCAGTACACGTTTCCCGTTAAAAAGTACAAAAAGGCCGTCGGCATATGCCGACGGCCTCAGTCTGTCGAGAAACCCGGCCTATGCGTCAGGCATAAGCCGGGTTTCTGGCGTATAAAGGCCAAAAAAGTACAAACATGAATGGAGAAGACTTCTCCTTCCACAACCA
>NZ_JBQKJR010000014.1:0-61062 GCF_052117165.1 Agathobaculum sp. LCP25S3_E8 | reverse complement strand
ATAGTCCCACACATTCCAGCCGAGCCAGCGGTTGACCACCAGCCCCACCAGCAGCTCCAGCACAGTCACGATCATTGCGCCCTCCAGCATTTGCAGCCACAGCGGCGGGTGATCCTGCCACTCATCCAGCAGTCCGATGAGAGCAAAGCACACCCCACCCAGCACGCCCATACTCCAGTGTGTGTATCCGCGCCAGAGGGTTTCAATGCCCATGTACACCAGCCCGCCGATGACGGCAAGCACGATATGCAGCGCCACCGACGCCGCCGTAGTCGATTTCGATTGCATCCAGCTCCTCCTTACTCTGCGCCTCATAAATAGCTTCCTTGACAGCCTCCAGATACCGTCTGTATGGATAAACATACGCGGCAATGGCCAGCGACAATGCCGTATATTCTTCGCGTGTAAAGGTATGGCAGCTCTTTTTCTGCGTGTGCCACTCGAGCACGGCGGGCTGCCCGGCGGCGGCCGCCAGCTGATATTGCGCCAGGTTAATCGCCATTTCGGTCTGGTCTTGCTCGGTCACACCGTACACCTTGCCGTCCGTCCACGTCAGCGGGTGCACGGCGAGCCAGTCCGCAAGGGCTTTTTTGTTCTGCTCCTGCTTGGCCGCGCGCAGTGCGTCCAGATCGACAGGCGGCTGTGCCGCGTTCCACGCCTCCCATGCCGCTTCGTTTTTCTCAACGCTGGTTACCGTGTCGTCCTGCACCGCAATGGTTACAAAGCCGTTTGCTTGGATGTAGGCGGGCAAAAGCTCGTCCGGCAGAGCAAGACAGCCGTCAAAGGGCTCCCCCATTGGATTGCCGTAATTCCCTGCACTGTTTGGCGTTTGATGGATGTAGTACACCGTTTCACTTCCTTCCAATGGCTAAAAAATAATATGTGTATCCGTTGGAGTTAAACTGGTATGCACCACCACCAGAACCATAGGTGTTGTACCAGTATATAGTTTTGCTATCTGCGCTCCTTTTGCCATATGCATATTGCAAAGCTGAGGAATCCCAACACAAACCACGACCTTGCACATACGAGGTTGTGAGCGCAGATACAACTATTTGTGGAATCGACCCCTGATCGAACGTTGCGACATACGTGTTATAACTATCGCCTGTCATTTTGTATCCAACGCACATTACTATGAAAGGAGTGAATGAAAAGGAAAGGCTCATCGGGTTGGACGCACCATATGTTCCGGTGCCAACATATGACTTCAGTTCTGACATGGTCTTGGCATCCGCAGCCGCATTGCATTGATTCAAGAGCGTTTTTATTTGGGCGAGTACGCTGTTTGGCGTGGCATCGGCGCCAAGGCCGAACAGTGCAGCCGTTTCCGCTGTCAGTGTCTGCGCCTTGGTGAACGCCCCGACCTGCGCGGCAGTCACGCCGTGCGGGTTGTTTTTGCTTGCCGTGTGCGCTTCCAGCTGCTGCTGCACCGCCGCTGCGCTGCCCGACGGGTCGAAGTCCAGCTCCGGTAGCTGGCTTTCCGGCACCTTGCCCGTCTCGTCCAGCCCCGCCACACCGTTCGGTGCGCCGACCATGCTCCATGGGATGCCGCCGGTGGGGTCGACCGCTACCGTCACACTGTCCGCGTTTTCCACCGCAAACGGCATAATTGTCTCAAATTCCGTTCCTACACCGTTCACCGGCGGCTGATGCGGAACGGACGGCGCATTTGCCACAGCAAAGCAAGTTCCGTCCGACAGGAACAGCGCCAGCTCGCGCACGACAAACGCTTCGGTTTCGGCGGGCATATGCGCGGTGACGGTGAAATGATTCCCGTCCCGCGTATAGGATGCGACCGCACCGCGCCACCGCTCGTTTTTTAGGCTGGTCTGCGCGCTGTCCGGCGCATATTCCATGCCGCCGCCGTCGCCTATCGCCAGATGGGTGATTTGCACCTGGTCGCCTGCCTGCGCCGCCGCGGCGACTGCTGCCAGCCCCGCATCGGTCAAAATTGTCCTGTATTCCACGTCATTCCATGCCTCCTGCCGTCAATTTGATATGCAGCAGCGTGCCTGCCGCCGTGCGCACACGCCCCTCCTGCGTCTGCTGATAAGAAAAGCAATAATGGAACACCACATGGCTGGGCATGACCTCGCGCAGCGATTCGCTCAGCGCGTCCAGCGCCGTCGGGAATGCGCCGGACGACGCAAATCGGAACTGCACGCGGTGTTCACGCGGGAACTCCTCCACCGAGGATGCCGCGCCCGCCGCGTAGGCTGCGGCGACGTTCGCCAGCATTGCCCGCGTGGTCGTCTGCGGCGCGCGCAGCTTGGCCTTGACCCGGCTGCGCCGGTCGTCCAGCGTATCGGTGGCCTGCGGCGTGACGCCGTATTCGCGCTCCCAGTAGACGACGCCCCATGTCGTGGTGTCGATGGTCAGCTGCGCCAGCCAGTCGAGCGCCCGCGCGCGGAACACCTCGCCCAGCACCCAGATGATGCCCGCCGCCGCGCCCACCTCCGGGCTATTTAAGTACCGCTCGGGCAGCAGGTCGGTCAGCTTACGCGCCATCGTCCGCTGCCTCCTCTTCGATGCCATTCACCGTCACCGTGCCGAGCATCGGGAGCTGCGTCGCGTCCAGCGGCACATTGGCCGTGCCGCCGTTGACGGTCAAGCCAGAGCAATCGGTCACGCCCGGCAACCCCATCACAAGCGCCAGCACGCGGTTATACACCACCTCTGCGCCCTCGGTGAACGCGATTTCGCCAAGATATTCAGCCAGCCGTTCGGTGAGTTCTTGCTCGGTGTTCAATTTGGACACCGTGCCGTCGGTTGTCACCGTGACACTGACCTCGACCGGCACACCTGCCGCGCTCTCCACCGTCACCTCGGCGGTGACCGGCCGCTGTGTCTCGATGTAGGCCGCGACTTCGGCGCGCAGCTCCTCCTCGACCGGCCGCAGCGCCATGTCCGCGATGATGACCTTGACCGTGCCCGGCCCGTCCCAGCAGCGGATGACCGACGCCGCGCCCACGCCGTTGACCGCAAGCGCCCACTGATGATAGTGCCGGTCGTTGCCTGAGGTCGGCGGCGTCTTTTTGTAGGCGTCCAGACGGGCAAACAGCGCGGCGTCCGTCTCCGGGTCAGTGCCGCCCGCAGCGGCTTCTTCGTTGGTCAGGGCTGTCACGCCGCTGACCGCCTGCTGCATGCTGATGATTGCGCCCGCAGGCACGTTGTACGCCGTACCGACTGCGTCCGCCGTCGCCGTGACCGTGCCGCTGCCGGTTTCACCCAGCGTCAGCGCTTCGTCGGTCGCAAAGCCGAGTCCGTCCTGCGTCACGCACAGCGTGCCCGCCGGAATGGTCGTGCCCGCCGAGCCGGTGAAGGTGAGCAGAACACTCGCCGCCGTGCCGGGCTTGCGCGTGATACCATAGCCCGCCGCGTTCTTGTCGATGAAGCGCCCGCTTGTCTCGTCCACAAACGAAATCGGCACCTGTGCGCGCAGCGCCTGCAAGCCCTCCCAGAACACATAAGCGCCGGGCGCGAGGATGATTTGCAGCAGACTGCCCTCGGCGGTGGATAGCCCCAGCTCGTCTGAGAGAAAGGCGCGCAGCATGTCTTGGATGCCCTCCGGCGTCAGGCTGTCGAAGTCCTGCGCAAGCATCGTCGCTTTCAGTGCGTCCAGCTGCGTTTGCAGCGTTTCGGTTTTATCCGGCATCGGTTTCCACCTCCATTTTCACCTCACCGTACACGCTTTGGATGGCAAAGCCGACCGTCAGCCGGTCATCCACCACGGCGATCGTCGTGCCGGTCACCGCTGTGATATAAGGACAGGCGAGCAGACACTCTTCAATATAGCGCTGCACCTCGGCGCGCTTGGTCTCCGCCTGATAGCCTTGCCCGATTAGCATGTAGGTTTCGTTGCCATAGTTCGACGAAAAACACGGCCAGAGGAAGCGCTCGGTGTGCAGCGCGTTCCACGCCCACACCGCGACCGCTTCCGCCCGCTCGACCACCACCGGCACGCCTTGCCGCAAAATCGGCTTGTCCCTTACGAAATCCCACGCGCATTCACGCAGCACGGGCAGCTCCGCCGCCGGGGCGACTGCTGTCGGCTGCAAATACGGGAAAATCGTCTCCTCGGCCATAGTCAGCCTCCTTCCATCGTCAGCAGCACGTCGTAGTGCTGTCCGTCTGCCGAGCGCAGCAGCAGGACACGGTCGCCGCGCATCACGCCTTGTCGCAAACCAGCCGCAAAGCCCAGATCGTCCTCATCGAGGGGCAGGCCGTCCGCCTGCACCGCGACCTCGCCGTCGTGCTCGATGTCTTTTGTGACGTGGCCGAACATCAGCACCATGCCTGTGCCATTGCCCTTCGCTGCGTTTGGGTCGGGCAGGCAGCGTGCCAACTCGGCTACCTGGCTCATGTCTCCACCTCGCTTCCGCTCTCGCTCTCGCGCATCTCGTTCTTGAAATTCAGCGTCAGGCGGCAGGTGTACACCCCGTTCTGCCAGACGTGCGTGTCCTCGTCAATCCAGCAGGTGTTGGCAAGGCCGGTGTACGGCTCGGCAATATAAATCGTGTTGCCGGTGATGAGCTTCAAGTGCCCGAGACAGGTCACGCTGGCGCGCCGTTCGACCCCGTTATCCGCGAGGATCTCTTTTGCCTCGGCGGTCGCGTCCTCGCCGTCCGACTGCGTCAGCACGTCGGCCAGCAGGCCATACCGTTTGACCGCCGCATTGTCCGAAATCTCACGCACAAAGTTGCCGTCGCTGTCCACGATGATGACGCGGTTTTTCATGTTCTCGATGCTCTCGCCGTAGGTCGCGGTCTGCAAATTCGTCCCGCGCTGCAAAATCACCGACTGCGGCGTCACCGTGCGCTCGATGACGTCCAGCCGCAGCCCGGAAAACCGCAGCAGGTACTTCTTGCCGGTTTGCTGGCTCGCGAGCGTATAGGCCGTGTCAATGATGCGATAAACCTCAGTGGCCGAAAACTTGCGCCGGATGGCGACGCCCGTCTGCGCCAGCGACCCGACCGGCACGCCGTAGGTGCTGCACAGCTGCCGCGTGATGGTTTCGGGCGTCTCGCCCGTGTACTTGCGGCTCGCGCGGCTGTTCTTCAGATAAAAACCGTAATCGTAGCAAGTCACCGACATGGTGGATGCATCGGTCGATTTGTCCTTGCTGGCCACCACCCCGGCAAACAGCGTCTGATCGCCCACACCCATCGAAATGCCGCCCGCAAGCGGCAAATAGACGTAAGGCAGGCGCGGGTCGGTGGCCGAGACGATCATCTCCAGTTCAAGCGTGCGGCACACGCTGTCCACGTCACCCGACCACGCGATGCGCCGGAACATATGCGACACGTCCCACTCGCCCTGGTCATTGCGCACATGCACCCACGGGTGCACATATTGGTATTGCTCCATGTCTCCCGCCCTCCTTTACAGCGCCGACACGGGCGGGATTTTCAAAACGCTCCCGTCGTAGATGAGATTGGGATTGGGGATGCCGTTATAGGCGGCGAGTTTGGGATACAGGTTCGCATTGCCGTAATACTTGCGGCAGATGCCGGAAAGCGTGTCCCCCGGCTGCACCGTGTGGTTCTGCACCGCAGTCTGCGCGGGCGTTTCGGTCGCGCGGGCGGGCGTGGACACGGTCGCCGCCTGTCCGGAGGACGTACCCTCGTCACCCACCAGCCGCACGGGGTTGGGCTGGCGGTGCCGCCGCATGGTCAGCACGCAGTAATAGTCGCCCGTGCCCTCCTGCTGGCGGTATTGCAGGTTCTCGAGCAGCACCTCGCACTGCGTTCGGCTGTCCGAGACGATGAACCGGCACACCTCTTTCCGGTCACCCGTCAGCTCAAAGAAGTCGATATAATGGAACGGCTCCAGCACCGTGGTCGGGTCATTAAAGGGGTACGCCTGCACGGGCAGCATGAACTCCAGCCGCTCGGTGAACAGCGTGCGGTCGCCCGCAAGATGTACGTCCCCGAAGCCGGTGAGGTTGACCGTCTCGATGTTCACGCCGCGGTCGATGATATATTCCTTGGGCGTGACCGGCAGCACGACCTCCTGCCCGGTGGTCAGGTTGACAAAGATGATGCGGCGTTTGCGGGGGCGATAGGCTGCCGCCTGCTGGGCGGCCAGCGTGCCGACCATATTGCCGATGACGGCGCCGCCGATGATGATGCCGCCTGTGATGGACATAGGGCGCTCCTCCTTTCCCGATGTAATCAGCGCAGCGTGCGCCGCGCGGCTAAGATGCGCGCTGCGACCGCCTCGGCGATCGCGCCGATGTCGCTGTCCTGCCGGACGGTGTAGTTGCCGCCCATGTAGATGTTGACGCCGCCCGTGCCGCCCTGGTCCTGCGCCCGCGCTTCGCGCGCGGTCAGCACGCGCTCGCCCTCGTGGAGCAGATAGAGCGTGTTGTCGCGCGGCACGCGGTTTTCGCCGATGGCACGATAGGGCGAGGTCGCGCCAGTCAGGTGAGAGCCGGTGGTCTTACCGACGAATGTGCCGGTTGCAACACCAGCGGAAGTACCGATAGAGCCTGTAACTACCGGAATAGTGATTGTCTGCGGTCGATAGCTGGCAATCGCCGCTGAAATACCCTTGGTGTACTGTTGCCCTAAACGCAAGCCCGCGTTGTAATATGTCGCGTCAGCCGAGGTGTCGGCGGCCACCTGCTGTGCCAGCGTCAGTTGGCTCTCAAGCAAGATTTGCGCACCTTCACTGGCGTTATACTCGTTTTGTGCCATGACCTGCGCTTCTGCCAGCAAGCGGCCCATGTCGGCCTGTGCCTGCTGCGCCGCCGTAGAGTCAGCGGGCTGCGCCGCCGCAATCGATGCAGCAGACGCATATTCCTCAGCCATTTCCTGCAGACGAGCGAGCTGTGCCTCAAAGCCATCCTCCGGCATCACACCGGTCATCACGGCGTCCATCGCATCGCGCACCATCTGCTCACGGGTGTTTTCAAGGCTTGCTTGAAACGCGCCGATTTGCTCATAAGCCTGCTGCATAGATGCGCCCATCTCGCCATTCATCCAGTCCAGCTGCTCCTGCAGACCTGCTTTGCGCGCTTCGTTGTAGCCCTCGCCCATCGCGGCCTGCAAATCTGCGTTTGCGTCCTCGATGTTGCCCATCAGACCCTCATAGCTGGATGCCAGCCGGTCGGACAGGCCGCCGTACTGCTCACCAATGTAGTCCAGAATTGCATCGGCCGCCTGCGTGCCGCTGACCTTGCCGTCCGAAATCAGATCCTGCACTGCGCTCTCCTGTACGCCGAGCGCTTGGCTCAACGCTTCATAGACATTCAAGCCGCGCTCTGAGAAATAGTTGAGATACTCGAGCGTAGCCTTATCTGTGATGCGCATGCGGTTGAGACCGGACACCCAGAGCGACACATCCGAACCGTTCAGATTTAGACCAGCCGTCGCGTCCGACAGATCGCCCAGCACGGACAGAATCTCGTCCGGCGCATAGGAGTTGAGCAACTGCTTAGTGTAGGCTGTGATCTCGTCGTAGGTATAATTGGTGCGCGTGGCCATCTCGCGCACCTGTTCAAGATAGGCATCCGCCGCCTCGTCGCCGCCCAGCGCCTTGGCAAAGGCCATCTTGGTCTGTTCACGCGAGCCGGCAATCTCGCTGCCGCTCGTCAGCGCCGCAGCCTGCTCCTCGAGCACGCCCTCGGTCGCCTCCTGCACATACGCCTTAAACGCCTCGTCCTTTTCGGTGAACTTCTGCGTCGCGGCTTCGATGCCGCCGGACACCGCGCCGATCAGCGTACCAGCTGCCGCACCGATAGCAGCACCAGTCGGCCCTGCGACCATCATGCCCGCAGACGCGCCCATGGTCGCGCCCGAAATCGCGCTGCCGAGGAAAGATTCAATCGCCGCGCCGTCGGTCGTGCCGTAGTACGAACTAAAGAATGCACCCGCCGCACCCGACAGGCTATTGCTCAGCATATCGCCGAAGCCCGCAGTCGCCAGCGCCGAACCAACCGTGCCCAGCATCGAGCCGGAGCTGCCGCCCGCTTCGCGGTTGGATAGCTTGCTGCGCGTGCCCGCAAGCGAGGTTTCCTCGTTTTCCACCATGCGGATGCTCTTGGACACCGCATAATACTGCTGCTCGAGCTTTTCCAGCTCGGACAGCTTATCCTTGTAATTCTGCTCGCTGACCGAGTCGCCCAGCTTACGGAACTCCTTGCGTGCCTCGCTCACCTGCTGACGCACCTTGTCCAGATTGGTTTTCAGGTCTACCTTTGCGCTCGAAAGTGTGTCAAGGCTGTCCTGCAGCTTGTCGATCTCGTCGGCGGTTTCGCCCGAAATCTGGCCGACCTTTTTCAGAATGGATGAAACCTTGTCTTTCGCGCTCAGCGCAATCGAAACGTCAGGCATGGGCGGCGGCCTCCTCCCGGTGCAGTTTTTCGCTCTCCGCCCGCCAGCGGATGCCCTCGAGCGCCTTAGGCAGGCACTCCTTTAAACTGCGCCACCGGCGACGCCCGTACCACGTCCGCGCCGATTGCGGCGACCGACATGGCCGACCCCGCCAGCGACTGGATTTCCACCTCGGTCGGGATAGTTGCCGCCTTGAGGATGGTGTAAATCTCATACCCGGCGAACATGTTGCCGCCGCCTGAGTTTACCTCAAGTGTCAGCGTCTCGCCCGCGGGGTTGTCCGCGATGGCCTGCCGCACATCCCGCGGCGACACCACACCAAAACCGAAAAAGCGGTAGGTTTCCGCATCATCGTCCGGCACGACATAGCCGTTCATCTGTGTCCTCACTCATTTCACCTCCCCGCGCACGATATGGCCGACGGTGTCCAGATTTTTCGTGATAAAGAAGTTCTGCCCCAGCCCGTCCGGCATGGGGTTCATCTCCTCCAGCGCGCGGCACTCGTCGAGGTTGTAAATGCCGCTGTACACCATCGTCTGATAGAATTTGCTGCGCGTCGCGTCGTCGCCGCGCATGAGCGCGGATACGTTGAAGCGCATATAGCAACCGTCCCGCAGCTCCTTGTCCGTAAACAGCTTGTACGCCCACTCCTGCTCCCACATAGTCACATGTGGCACAAGTGCGTTTGTCACGAACACGAGCTGCTGCTGCTCGTTCGAGTTATAGCTCTGCTTTCCGCTTTGTAACATGAACTCCGGGATACCGGTGAAGCGCGCCACCTCTGCAACCGAAAAGCCTCGGCTTTCAATAGCAAATCGGCCTTTGTACAGTCAGACAGGTTCATTTGCTCCCCTCCTCTGGCGGCAGCTCGGCCGACCACCATCTCACATCTACCGTCATTAAGCCATCATCCGGGAACTCAGGCAAGTACCAGCCGCCCGCGCGATAGACATAGGCGGCATAATTGCCCCGGTTGTAATTGTTACGGCTCAGCGTCAGCACCGTCTGCCCCTCTTCCGGTTTCTCGTCCGGGTACGGGTGCCAAACCGGTGCGGGCTGCGGCTTTGGCAGATATCCGCAGTGGATGTTGCACGGCTCTGGACAAGCCATGCAACACGCATACGGCTGACCGCAGCACTGTGCCGAACCGCACACACCATACGGGTTCAGCCCGGTCACACACACATGGCCGTTGCCGTTCACCTGCGGCAGTTCCGCGACCGCCTGCTGCATCTGCTCGTCCAGCTGGCGCAGCGCCTGCGCCTCGGGCGCGGGTTCGTCCGCTGGCGGCGCAATCTTGCCGCTCTCCACCATGCCGCGCAGCCGCTGCACGATCTGCGACCACGACAGCTTGCCCTGAAACGGCTTTTTCACCTCCAGCCCGCTGCCATTGAGGTCAAACCATACGCCTTCCGACGTAAACCCCTGATATCCGTAGAAATGCAGCGCGCTTTTAATTTCCGGTATCAGTTGAATCGCCGCCATGCGCTGCCTGTCGTGCAGTACACGATAAAGCGCGGCTTCGTGTCCTTTGGCGATATGCCGCAGCAGAAACGCATCCACCACGCCGTCCGACACGGTCGGCTTATCCCGCGCGGCCTTAACGTCCTGTGTGCGGACGGTCTCCCCCCGCGCCAAGCGCTGCTCGAACTCCTCTTGCACCTTCTTCGGGCTATGCGCCAGCTCGTCCGCGACCGACTCGCCGATCTGCTCGCGTCGCAGCGCGTCCAGCAGTGCAGGCGACAGATTCTTGTGGATGTACTGCATGCGGTGGACGGCAGACGCGCTCTCGCTTACTTGCTCGGCGAGGTGGTCGCGCAGACGGCCGGGCAGCTCTACGCCCCGCTCCTTCATGCTGCGCAGCGCCTTCTCCAGCAGCACTACCGCCTGCATTTTCTCGTAGTAGGTCAGCTCGCGGCTGGTCAGGTTGGACTGAATCAGCGCGACCATCTCGCTGTCCTCGCCGTCATAGGTCTTGACGATGCAGGGCGCGTCCTTGCGTCCCAGCAGCTCGAGCGCCTTGCGGCGGCGGTGTCCGGCGACGATGCGATACTTGCCCTCCCCTGCTGCGCACACGGTCAGCGGGCTGTACAACCCGTTCAGCGTAATATCGTCTGCAAGCTCTTGCACGTCCTCGACCGTGAAAAAGTTGTGTTCGTTGACAATTAGCTGCTCCAGCGGAATCTGAACAACCTGCATCGGCGATGTGTCCAATTTGAACACATCGTGCGCGACCATCGCGCCGACATTAACCTTGCGCGCCATCTGTGCCACCTCCCAGATACTCGCGCACCCACGCGCGGTAGTCGCGTGCAGCGGCCGAGGTCGGCGACCACTGGCAGACCGGCTCGCGCGCAAAGGTACTTTCGTCCACCTTGTCCGTGCGGCGGATGCGGGTCTGGAACACCGGCACAGGGCAGTTTGCCCGCAGCCAGTCCTCGCCCTGGCGGACCACATCCGCGTTGTGCCACATGGTCAGCAGCACGCCCACCTGCACCGCGCCGTTGACGCGCCGAATGCCATCGATCTGGCGCAGCAGCTCGGCCATGCCGTCGATCTCGAACGCACCGGGCTTGACCGGAATGACGATATCGCTCGACGCCGCCACCGCGCTGATGGACGCGACCGAAAACGCGGGCGGACAATCGATGATGAGATAATCATAGGCGTCGTCCTCGATGACCGCGTCACGCAGGTCGGTGAGCACGCGCAGCGCACGGTCGCGCGGCGTGCCCCCTTGCACATCGTCCGGCAGGCTGCCGTCAAGGTCGAGCGCCGCGAGCGACATGTCCGCCGGGATGACGTCCAGTCCGCGGTAGATCGTGTGCTGGACAAGGTCGGAATAACACAGGCACATGCCCTCAAACAGATCGGCCAGCGTACCCGGCTCGGCCGGGATGCGGTAAAACCGCGAGGCGTTGCCCTGATGGTCAGCGTCGATCAGCAACACGCGCGCATTGTACTCGGTGGCGAGAATCGCCGCAAGGTTGACCGCAGTCACCGTTTTGCCGACACCGCCTTTAAGGTTGACGATAGAGATGGTTTTCATATTTTCGCATCTCCTTTTCTGGCGCATTTCAGAAATTCACCATTTGCCATAGAGTCAGAAATATAAGCCAGCAGGGCATCTCCTGCACCAATCATCGTTTTTTCCAAACCGTCATACACGGATAGCAGCAGGCGCATAACATCTGCATACGGCGTCAGGCCAGAACCGTGCATCTCCACGGTAACATGTGTTCCGTTTACTTCTGCTTTTAACATTGCACTTCCTCCATTTCATCACGCGGATGCGTCGGTTTTCTTCTCCATTTTCTTAATCTGCCGGGCGGCGGCAAGCTGCCCGTCCATATATTCCGCAAAGCTCTGTGTCGAGCCGTCGAACGCGAGTGAGAAATCGCCCAGCCGTCCCTCTTTGTTCTTGAGCACTCGCAGCTTGCGGTCGTCCATGGGCGCGTCCTCGTCCGGGTCGATGTACAGTGCAAGCACCGCGTCCGCATCCTGCTCGATTTGGCCGGACTCGCGCAGATCGGCCAGCGTAGGCGTCGCGTCCGCGCGATCCGTGCTGGCGCGGTTGAGCTGACTGAGCGCCACGACCAGAATGCCGTGTGCCTGCGCCATCTCGTGCAGCGCAAGCGAAATGTTGGTCACCTGTTCGGTGCGGTTTCGACCGGCGGCGCGAATGAGCTGCAGATAGTCGATAAACACCACCCGGTGCTGCCGCGCCAGCGCGGTCGCCAGAATATCCTGTACGCCCCAGCCGGACGCGGGAATCAGCTCTAGCTGGCTTTCCGTGACATCCTTTTTCCACTTGGCCGCGCGCTCCCACTCCTCAGGCGTCATTTCGCGGCGGTTGATATGGCCGAAGTCAATGATACAGCGGTTCGCAACCAATCGGTTGGTCAGCTTGGCGGTACTGGTCTCAAGGCTGTAAAAGCCAACCTTGTCCTGCCGCCCCATGTGCATTGCCATTTGCAGCGCGAGCGCGGTCTTGCCTGCGGATGGACGTCCGGCAACGATGATGAAATCGCCGTAGTCGGAAAACAGCCGATGGTCGAGTTTATTAAAGCCCCAGCTGATGAACCGGCGCTTTTCGCCCTGCTCGCTGAAAAACTGCATAAGTGCCTGCTGCATGGTCACGACCTGTGTGCGGTTCTTTTCACTTAAAATCTCGCCTGCCTGTCCGAGCAGATCGCGCGCCTTGTCGCTTGTGCGCACCTCGGCAAGCGCACCGGCGAGCGTCCGCAGCCGGGTGACGCGCGTCTGCTCCTGCATGGCGGATATGTAAGTGCGCCAGCCAAACGAAGTCGGTGTGATGTCCATGCACTGCATCAGCAGGTCGTTATACTCCGCACCGCACAGGCCGCGGATCGTGACCGCGTCCACCGGCCGCCCCGCGCCAAACAGCTTGACCGCGGCATTGTACACCGTGCGCAGCTCGGGAACGGTGAAGTCCTCCGGCCGCGTGCGGTACAGCAATTCGCCCGCAATCGACGGGTCAACCAGCAGACAGCCGATCACGCTGTATTCTGCATCGAGTGTCGCTTTTACCAATGCTCATACCTCCGTTCCTCTTTGGTCGGTGCAGACGGTTTGGGCGGCGTGGCGCTGCCGCTGTACTTGCCCTCGAGCACCTTGACAATGTTGTTCTCGTCCAGCAGCCAGTCGAAGTCGGCCCGCCAGCCTGTCTTGTTTTTGCCCCGGCAGAACTCGCTCGACTGCGCGATGCGGAATGAGCTTTCCAGCTGCTCAGGCGTGATGCCCTTCTTGAACAGCGCGCGCACACTGCGCTGCCGCTTGTCGGTCAGCCGGATGCAAGGCGGCAGATCAACGCAGAGCTGGTTGTACAGCTCCATGGCCTGCCGCGGCGTCAGCTTATTTTCCTGCTGCCCGTCCTTATTTGCGTCTTGCTTATTCTTATTTGCCTGTATTACTATATGTGTCTTATATTGTTCATCTAATGTTTCCCCCGTGGGGGACAGGTTGTCCCCGTGCGGGGACACCGTTTCACCGCTGGGGGATGGGGATGCGTCCCCGGTGGGGGACACCGTTTCCCCCGTGGGGGACACCGTTTCCCTGAACGGGGAAACGCCTATTTTTTCCGAGATAACCGTGTAAGACAGCGTTGTGTCCTTGGGGTCTTTGGAGAGCTTGGCGGTCAGGATCAGACCGGCGTCGCGCAGTCGATTGACCGTGTTTTCGAGTTCCCGCTTCGTCCATGGAAAAATGCGCGTCAGGCCGCGCAGGCTGTTGTACGACCAGTACCGTCCCTCGTGATAGTTGTGCTCGTTGGCTGCGTTTTTCTCGCACCACGTCCAGAGCGCATAGAGGAAGATCGCCTCACGGTCGCCGCCGATTTTCTCATCCCTTAGCCAGCGGCTCAGTTCGGTGTTCAGGATAAAGTTCACGCATTGCCGCCTCCCTTCTCTGCCAGCACGCGCAGCGCATGGGCTATTTCCGCGCCGCAGGTAAGCAAATGCTCCAGCTCAGCCAGCGCCGCACTGATATCCAGCGCGGGTGATTGAGCATTCCGAGGTGTTTTAGACGTGGACGCAGTAAGCACCAATGGGGCAGCATTACTTCTCCTACGGTGCGGCAAATCTCCAGTTCGTATCAAATTCTCGATTTTGTTCCGAACCCGCTTCTCGGTCGTACCAACCGCATCCGCGAGCACAGCATAATCACGCACACCAGCAGCATATAGCTCAAGCAACTTTGCCAACTGCGCTGGCTCCCAGCGCTCAGCCCTTTTTCTGCTTGGTTTCGGTGGTGTTGGAATATGGACAGTACGCGGCATATTTTCGATACTCACCGCCGCCCCCTCCGTTCCATCGGCTGGGTGAGCCTGTCCACCAGCATACCGAGGCCGAGGTAAGCGCAGCCCACCCCGAGCAAGGCGATCACGACATAGATCATTCCTGATCCTCCTTGCTCTCCGCCAGGATTATCAACGCCTCCGCGATCTGTTCCCGCAACGGAACAGAGCAGCCGCTCATGAGCAACTGTACCGTCGTATCAAACGGAATACCCAATTTCTTCGCCACAGCCTGCACGCCCGGATACAGATCGTCCGGGATTGTGATTTTCACGCTTACCTGTCTCATCTTTCTCTCCTTCCCCCGGCGCGGCCTCTTGACAGCGCCGGGCTTTTCCGGTATCCTGTAAGTAGTCTATTTTTGTATGCGCTCAGTCGCGGTTGCCGCCGCACTGGGCGCTTTCCTTTTGCTGTTTTGCCATTTCCGCGCGCATGAAGATATTCGCGGCGACCTCCTTCATGTGATTGACGCACTTCTTGTGCTCTTCGACGTTGGACTTCGGCACGGTATCCTCGGTATCGTAGATCTGACAGACGGCTTTGCGGCCGCTTTTCAGCGTGAATTCCTGCTCCATGACCAGCCTGCGTGTTTTGTTTGCCATAAGCGCACCTCCTCTGGGTATTGTATTCGGTCGGGCTTGGTCACTTACACAGCATTTCGACGAGCAGTTCAAACTTCGCCAGCGTATATTGCATCTCGCGGAACCGGTCGCAGATTGCCATAAATTCCGGCATTTCTATTTCGTCCACCCGTCCATCTCTTACAATCTCCATCATCCGATCCAAGCGTTTCCCGATTTCCGCTGCTCGGAAATCACACTGCGCGCCGATCGCGGCCTCCCTCAAATCGGTCGGCTCGGTGGGTAGACTGCGGTGACAGCCGATCGGACATTCCGTGCAGTACAGGTTGCGCAGCCACGGCGCATGATAGGCGTCGGCCAGCTGTGCGGCGACCTGCGGCGTCATGTGCCGCGCACCGGATTCATAGTAGCCGATCGACTTTGCCGACACATCTACCAGCTCCGCGGCCGCTTCCTGCGTCAGACCTGCCCTTTCGCGGGCAGTTTTCCACGCATTTTGATACTCTGTGTTCATGGTGTCCCCTCCTTTCATGGTGGTATAATGCGGGCATAGCAGATCAATTCTTGCTTTGCGGCTCAAACCCGCCGAATGACGGCCCGGACTCCAAAAGCCGCCGGATATAGTCCACCACAGCAATCGTTTGAAGGTGGGTAAATCCTGCGCTTTTCGCCTGCTCCAGCAACGACTGCGCGATTAGCGCGACACGGTCACGGCCTGCCGTATCCAGCAGCGCGTTTCGCTCAGCATGCGACAGCTCGAGCTTCATGCCGCATCAACCTTCCTCTCCAGTAAGACAGCTCTTCTTCCATAAAGGCTGGGTTATCCGAGATCCAAGAAACCACTTCCAACATAACAAGAGCTTCTTCATCAGGTACATCCTCAAGAATATCAGCTATCCCCTGCATAATCTCAAACACATCTTGCGAGGGATAAGTGTCCCCACCATTTCTTTCGACCAATTCCATCGCAACGGCTTCCTCTGTGTGTTCACCGTCGCACAGCAGATCATACAGATCGTACATTTCCTTCGGGTGCGCATCGCAAACGCCAATCATATAATTTTTCATTGCTCCCATGATTCATTGTCCTTTCTTTTCGGTAGAGATAAATTTACACTTTTGATTATGCATCCAGCAGATATTTGAGAATATCAGGCAATACCGCCAGAGACTGCGGCTCGCGATTCTTTATCGCATCGGTGGCAAATTGGTGTAAGTCATCGATAAGTTGTTGCTTCTTGTCATACGATAACCGAGGTTTGATATAATACGAAAGCTTGCCTGAAGGCGTCCAGAGATTTCTCTCTTCCAAAAAACGAACACGATCTTCCAGCCTCGCAATTCTGCGCATTTATGATTCTCCTTTCGTTTACTTCACGCTGGCGGCTACCCCGCCTCCTTCTCCGGCTCGTCCGCGTACAGCTCATCGATGGTGCAGCCGAGGAAGGCCGCGATCTTCGGAAAGAAGCGCGGCCGCGGATATGTGCCCTCTGCTTCCCATTTGGTAACTGTGCTGCGATCTACGCCCAGCGCATCGGCCATGGCCTGCTGGGTCGCACCGATTGCTTCGCGTTTGGTCTGGATAGATTTCATCGTTTTCACCCCTTTCTGGTATTTTTCTTTCCCTTATGGTAGAATTTAGGGGAAAGGATGTGACTATTATGCGACTGGATATGGATTGCGTAAGAGATGTACTTTTGGCTCTTGAAAAGTTGACTGACATCAATGAAAACCATTTGCACCGACGCATCACAACAGAACATGTTTGCAAAGAAGTTCCTAATTTCGATGAAAAGGAAGTATATAATGCGCTATACACACTCTATCAAGCCGACTACATCGAAGGCGACAAGATAGATTTTTGCGGCGGCTCTGATATTATCGTCGAAGCTATTACATGGCCGGGATATGAATTGCTCAACAACCTTCGCTCAGATCAGGTCTGGGCAAGTGTGAAAGAAAAGATCAAGCCATTGGGTACGGTTTCAATGCAAGTCCTCGCCAATCTCGCTACCAAAATCGTCAGCGACTTTCTGGGGATCTAAATACACAGTTGAATGCTCCACGACGTAGGAAGCGACTTTCTTAATAGATGCCTCTATTGAAAAGGACTTCACATCCTTTTGAGGCATTCCATCAATCAGAACTTCGCGCAGATGCCCTTGGTCAAATCTCAAAACGATTTCATCATGGTATTTCACCGATTTGCTCATCCCCTCTCACCTCCATTTGCAGCAATGCCTCTTTAACGTGATCGAGCAGCAACTGAGCTGTTACAATTTTCAGGCCATCCAACGCTTTGAGAATCGCGGCAGCCCGTTCCATTTCATAATCTTGAAACAGCTTATCGTCAATGTTGACGATCTTTCCATCCTCGACGATGATTTTTCTAAAGTCTTGCATCCGCGCTCACCTCCATTTCGTTTACTTCACGCTGGTGGCTACCCCGCCTCCTTTTCCGGCTCGTCGATATTTTCACGAATTGCAAATTTTACAGGCAAAAAAATTTCATCACGTGGGAATTCAAGAATCTTAGAAATTGCATCCGCGATATTTTTAGGTACTAACCGCTGACCCTTTTCATACTGGCAGTAAGTTGGTGTAGCAATATCAAGCAATTTAGCAAGACTTTCTTGTGTATATCCTTTTTCTATCCGCAATTTATCCAGCGATTGCATTTTGCACCTCCTTTCACGATTTGCAAAACAGTTCATGCTCATATTATAATTTCACATTCCGCAAAAGTCAATATGTATTTTCACATTTTGCAAATCTTTATTTTCAATATGCAAATCTGATGCTATACTTTTTACATATTGAGAATTGGAGGTGTGTGCTTTGACCACTGGAGAGCGTATTTCCTCGCTGCGAAGTGAACACGGATTAACCCAACTTGAATTGGCACAAGCATTGCATATCAGTAATAGTGCGCTTTCTCAATATGAATCAGGAGCACGTACCGTAAGTGATGATTTAAAATTCAAGTTTGCCTCATATTTTGATGTCTCTTTAGACTATCTCATGGGGAGAACAAACATTAGAAAAGCGCCCACTCCCGAAGAAGTGAGCGCATCACCAGAAGCACAAGAACTGCGTGCCGTTATGGAGAGCCTATCACCCGAAGATCGACAGCGGGTGCTTGCGTTTGGCCGCGGCCTTGCAGCGACTGCGCAAACGCCAGAAGAGAAGAAATAAAGGCGGACGGCAGTTCGGACTGCGCAGCCAATACCATGAGTTCGTCATATTCTTTCATCTGTCGCCCTCCCAAAAACCGAACAAGTGTTTGCATTTTTCATGATACACCACATCTTGAATTTTGGCAAGAGAAAATCAATATATTGCATATCATGTACAAAATACCGGTGTTCAATTTGGACACCGTAAATGGGGGAACAAAAATGGTAAAAAGGGTTTTAGCCTTCACTTGCGTGCTTGCAATTCTCCTTTGTGGCTGTAGTAACAGTGGTACGAATGATACATCTGCATCCGATGATTCAATTGCAACCACTCCTGACAATGCTGTTACGGAAGATACAAACGAGAATAGTGGTACTTCCATCGCATTTGGCTATACGCTTGACGAAGCTGTAGCAGCACTTCAACAAAGCATTGCAGGCACATCGGCAGAAGGGCTGCTAACTGATGAATATACTAAAATGGATCAGGAAGCTACTGAAATTATGCCTGCTAATGTCACATATGGCTATGCTGGCCCCGGCAAAGGATATATTATGTATTTCTGTATTCCCGAGACAGACGAAGTATATCAAATTTGCTATTCCGTTACCCTTGACTCGTTAGATACAACTGAACTTGCGAAACAACACGGTGCTTTATTGGGGGCATTGATAAATGCTTATGAACCAAGTGAGGCCATTCGCCAAAAGCTCGATAGTGATTTGGACGTGCTAAACCTTGCAGACGGGACAAACAATGTTTCAAGCGGAACTGCATCCAGTTGGTCTTATTCGGTATACAGCGGGCAGATCATGTTCAATATCATGTCCACCGATTATATGGAATACGTTAATTCATAATTCTAACCGGTGATCAATTTGGACACCAAAAAACGGGGGATAGAAATGAAAAAATCCATCATTTTATCCATTCTACTTCTTTCGTTCACACTATGCGCCTGCACCTCTTCGAAAACTTCCGATTATCCTACATTTGGAGCAAGTGCTGAACGTTGTGCAGATGCAATGGGAACCTCGCTTGAAGGCGGCGGCACATACAACGCTTTTGCAGTCGAGCCTACAGTATCTGAAGAGGAAAGCGAAACCTTTGGAACAATCTTATGCTACAGTTATCCTGTTTGCGACGGTGTTTATGCTCTACTCTATGAAAACAAAAACACTGAGCTATGCTACCAACTTTCACTTTCAGTTAACTGGAGTGAAGTAAATACATGGGATAACAGCATTGATTTAATCAGCGGATATATGGCAATCCTAATTCTCACAGCAGAGCAAGACAACGCAAAAGCTGAAGACATTGCCTCTCAACTCGGTCTGCTCTCCATGGGTGATGCTTATGCGGATACCAATATGACCGCTGAAAGCGACACAGCTTCCTATTCTTATACAACACAGAATAAGTTTACGATGCTGAATGTCATAGCCAAATAATTGTACCGCGGACCACAACCAAACACTGTTTTGCAGCAGTTTTTCACAAATTATCGGTGTTCAATTTGGACACAAAAAAAGCGCCCGCCCCAGTGGTGGCACACCGGAACGGGCAAAATGGAGTGTTTCACACAGTCCTCCAACAACATTATACTTGATTGGCTAATTTTGCAAATCCATTTCCACTTTAAATATTATATATATATAATATTTTTTCTATATATAGTGTTCAGCAATTGACTGTACTATATTTCGCGGTTGAAATTATTATTTATTTTGCATATAATATTAGCAGGATGGGAATGCTTATGAACAAAAATGCTCTGCTCGAAGCATTGCAAAAATTATTTTTCAATTATCTATATCATCCAAACCTAAAAGATGATATTGTTGGTCTTATTGCCAAAAGCGGCTTTGAAAACCAATTTATAAAAACATTTGTGCAGTTGATGGCTGAATATAAAGCACTTGGTCGCGCACAAGCAGAACGACGTCCTAAATCTAAATTTGAACCATTTGATGAGACTTTGTTTAGTCTCCACGTGAATGGAAAAGACTTTAACATCCGTATTCTATATGCATATACTGGCGCTGATGAGCGCCTTACTTTTTTACATGCTTTCTGGGAGCGCGATGCATCCGATTACAAAAAGGCTGTACTGATTGCATATGAACGTTTATATGAGCTTGAAAAGGAGGAGTCACAATGAAAGCGTCAAATGATTGGGCTGATATTCTATCTGAACTAACCGTAGACATTCCTGCAGACGAATTGGAAGCCGACATCGTTCTTGCAGACATTGCTGGCAAACTATCCGCTGAACGTATCAAAAAAGGTATGTCCCAAAAGGATTTTGCCAAACTACTTGGTATCAGTCAGGGACGAGTTTCCAAAATGGAAAGTGGTGAATGCAACTTCTCCGTGCGACATCTAATTAAAATTGCGCATAAACTCTCTATTCCACTAAAAATTTTATTTGGAAAAGAACCAGTACTGGAACAAGAATATTCAAAACCATATCTTTCTGTGATAAATGGTTCGTATTCTTCCCCTGTCTCAAACACGAATGTAATTGATTTTCTTCCCTTTGTTCGAAGTAATTAATTACTTCTCTATAGAAAGGATCTCTCTATATGAATACCTATGTAAACCGTTTCTTTCTTACTATGAACAATTACCGCGATGAAGTCGTTCTATCTTTTTTACAGGAAGCACCTATTTTCACGGAAGTTGAGCAACTTCCTGAATCAAATGTAACTTCAGTAGCAGACTTGGTGATGAGCAGTCGTTCTGCTCGCGAATTTGCTGAAAAGTTACTTGAAATGCTTGATTCAGAACTTCCCGAGCAGATTGAGTCAAAATGATCCACCCCGCAGACCACAACCGAACACTGTTTTGTTGTGGTCTGCATTTTTATACCCGCATAAACCGAACAAACGTTCTGTTTTTATCCATTTTCCAGCCCCATATACTGAAAAAAGGTGATTTTATGGCATATCTGATATACCTCCGAAAATCGCGCGCGGACGCCGAAGCCGAAGCCCGCGGCGAGGGCGAAACCCTTGCCCGGCATCGTGCCGCGCTGCTCGCACTTGCGCGCCGCATGGGGCTGGAGATCGGCGGGATCTATGAGGAGATTGTCTCGGGCGAAACCATCGCCGCCCGGCCGCAGATGCAGCGGTTGCTGACCGAGGTCGAGGCCGGTCTGTGGGACGGCGTGCTGGTCATGGAGATCGAGCGTCTCGCCCGCGGCGACAGCATCGATCAGGGCATCGTCGCGCAGGCGTTCAAATACTCGGGCACACGCATCATCACCCCGGCCAAAACCTACGACCCAGCCAACGAGTTCGACGAGGAATACTTCGAGTTCGGCCTGTTCATGTCGCGCCGCGAGTATAAGACCATCAAGCGCCGCATGATCGCGGGGCGCATCGCCTCGGTCAAAGAGGGCAAATACATGGGCAAGACTGACCCCTATGGCTATTTCCGTGTCAAGGTACGGGACGGCAAAGGCTACACGCTTGAGCCAAACCCACCGCAGGCCGCAATCGTGCGTGAGATCTTCGATTTGCGCCTGCAAGGCGTCGGCTGCTATGTCATTGCCTGCCGTCTCAATGCACGCGGTGAGCGCACCTCTGCCGGTGTCGCGTGGAGCGCCCAGTCGGTGCGTAACGTGCTGCGCAACTGCCTGTACGCGGGCTATGTGACATGGGGACGCAAGGCCGCGCAGCCCACCGTGCGCGACGGCGTGCTAACCAAGCCGCGCCGGTATGTGGATGACTATGTCAAGGCACGCGGCCTACACGAAGCGCTCGTCAGTGACGAAACCTTCGATACCGTGCAGCGCCTGCTGGACAATACACCCGGCTTGCCGCTCAAGAAAAACCACGAACTCAAAAACCCGTTTGTCGGCCTGCTGTACTGCGCCAAATGCGGTCATGTGATGACCTACGGCGCACCGGCCGCTGCCCTACCCTGCACCGGTCGGCTGGACTGCCGCTGGGCAGACTGCAACAATGTCAGCTCATTTTGCGCCGACGTGGAGGACGCGGTGCTGCACGCGCTGCGGCTGTGGCTGGCCGAGTACGAGGTGGACATCGACCATCAGAATACAGTCGAACGCGAACTGGACGCACGCGCCGCGCAGGCGCACGAAGAGATCCGCGCGATCCACGCCGCCCAGCGTAAGCTGCGCGCACAGCTTGACCGTGCCGCCGAGCTGGTCGAGCAGGAAGTCTACACGCCTGAGTATTTCGTTTCCCGCCGCCGTCAGCTGGACAGCCAACTCGCTGAGCTGGATCGCTCACTTGCCAAGGCCAGCGCCCGGGCGCTGACGATCGACCAAGAGCGCCGCGGCGCGCCTGCCATGCGGCCGCGTCTGGAGCATGTGATCGAAGCCTATCCCAACGCCGCGACCGCGCGGGAGCGAAACGACCTGCTGAAAAGCGTGGTCAGCCGCATCACATACGAAAAAAACGCCGCCGAGCGCAGTGCTGGCGACGCAACCATCTATATCCAGATTGAACGGCGGTTTGAATAGCAAACCTTAGCCGATCAATTATATGTATCATAAAATAACTTATTCATAAGTCATGAGTAGCACATCGTCTGCCGCTGCGCCAAGCGCGGCATAATCGTGCGACTCATACAGCAGTCCCGGCTGGTCGGCCGAGGTCTTGGGCGCAAGTGCCACCATGACCGTCAACCCGGACGGCTCCAGCCGCGTGCGCACCGCGCGGACAAAGTCAGCGTAGGCAGCCGCATCCTCGGGCGGGATGTATTCAAAGTCGATGTCCACGCCCGCAAAACCCTGCGCCGCAATGGTCTGCGCCAGATTCTCAATCAGCGCGCCGCGCGCGACCGGGTCGCGCAGCAGCTGCTGCGCCCGCTCGCCCGAAAACTGTCCATCCTCGCCGAGCGTTGTCAGCACCAGCAGCGGCAGCACCCCGTATTGCCGCGCCATGCGCGTGATTACTTCCGCATTTTGCGGCAGAATACGCCCCAGACTGTCGAATCCATAGGAAAACACCGATAAGTACGTCAAATAGGGCAGCGTTTTACGTAAAATCCGCTGGTCTATGTTTGGGTATGCATAACCGTTGACGGCAAAGGTCCCCAGCTTCGGCCCATAGGAAACCACCAGCGTCTGCCCCAGCCAGATGCGGTCGCCGCCGCCCAGCTGCGGGTTGTTTTGCAGCAGTTTGAGCACGGTCGTGTTGTGCTGCGCGGCAATGCCGGAAAGCGTCTCCCCCTGTCGAACGGTATGCATCTGCACGGGCTGCGGCACGACAATCGTCTGTCCGGGCGTCAACCGGTACGGCTCATGCAGCTCGTTCTGCTGAATCAGCAGCTGCAGCGGCGCCTGATACGTCTGGGCGATACGGTACAGAGAATCCCCCGGCTGAACAACATGAATCACCATAGAAAAACCACCTTTCCCCCCAGTCTATGCCGCGCGCCATCCTTCCGTGACCGCCCACAGGCATGCAAAAAGCCGCCCGACGCATCAAACGCCGGACGGCTTATCACTGTTAGTCGTGCTCTTTGGGAGACGTAGCGACATGACAGCCGCAGCTGCCGCTGCATCCTGCACAGCCTCCGCCGCAGCCACTGCAGCCGCCCGTCTTAGACTGACGTACCACCGACCGCGCGGCGAAAAATACCAGCAGCGCCACCAACAGGCCCACTATCAAGGTTGACATCTGTTTCGCCTCCTTTGTATTCATTGTAAAACAGAATTTCTCTGCGGGCAAGCCCCAAATCAGCTGTTTGCCTGCACGCTCATGCGGCGCAGGTCCGCTGTGTCGGCTGTCTTTGCCGGCTTGCGGAACAGCAGATAAAGCATCAGCGCAAGCACCAGAATCGCCGCGACCGTACCGAGGCCGAATGTGACCTCACCGGTGAGCAGACCGCCAAACTGATAAACCATCAGCGCCACGCAGTACGCAAACGCACACATATAGCCGATGGCAAACGCCGTCCACTTGGCGTTGTTCATCTCGCGCTTGATGGCGCCCATCGCCGCGAAGCACGGCGCGCACAGCAAGTTAAAGCACATGAACGAGAACGCGCTGACCGTGGTGAAGGAAGCCGCAAGCAGGCCCCAAATCTCCGCGCCGTCCTCCGCCACCTCAGCAAAGCCATAAATCTGACCGAAGGTGGCGACTACATTTTCCTTGGCAATCAGGCCGGTGACTGACGCGACCGCATTCTGCCAGCTGCCCCAGCCGAGCGGCGCAAACAGCGGCGCAATCGCACTGCCGATGACGGCAAGCGCACTGTTGTTGATGTCGGAAACCGCACCGAACGCGCCGTTTTCCCAACCATACGTCTGCAAAAACCACAGTACCACCGTGCTGAGCAGAATGACGGTGCCGGCCTTCTTAATGAACGACCAGCCGCGTTCTCCCATCGACCGGAGTACGTTGCGCGCGGTTGGGGTGTGATAGCTCGGCAGCTCCATCACAAACGGCGCCGGCTCGCCCGCGAACATCTGAAACTTCTTAAGCATAATACCGGACAGAATAATCGCCATCACGCCGATGAAATAGGCCGAGAAGGCCACCCACCCCGCGTTGTCGAAAATCGCGCCCGCAATCAGCGCGATAATCGGCAGCTTGGCGCTGCACGGAATAAAGGTCGTGGTCATGATGGTCATACGGCGGTCGCGCTCCTGCTCAATCGTGCGCGAGGCCATGATGCCCGGTACGCCGCAGCCCGTTCCAATCAGCATCGGGATAAAGCTCTTGCCCGACAGACCGAACTTGCGGAAAATGCGGTCCATGATGAAGGCCACGCGCGCCATATAGCCGCAGTCCTCCAGAATGGCGAGGAACAGGAACAGCACCAGAATCTGCGGCACAAAGCCCAGCACCGCGCCGACACCGGCCACAATGCCGTCCATAATCAGGCTGTACAGCCAGTCCGCGATACCAAGACCGCTCAGCGCGCCGCCCAGAATGGTCGGGATGCCCGGAATCCATGCGCCGAACAGCTCCCAGCCCTCGCCGAACACGCCTTTGTTGGCCCAGTCGGTCAGCGCTTTGCCGACCGTGGTGACCGAAACATAGTACACAACGAACATCACCAGCGCGAAAATCGGCAGCGCCAGAATGCGGTTGGTCACGATGCGGTCAATCTTGTCGGATACCGTCATGCCGCTTTTCTGCTTTTTTACGCAGGGCTTCACAACTTCCGCGATGTACTGATAACGCGCGTCCGTGATGATGGATTCTGCATCGTCGTCCAGCTCGTCCTCAACCGCGGTGATGATGGCCTCCAGCTTTTCCAGCGTATCTTTTCCGAAACGGAAACGCGAAAGCACCTTTTCGTCGCGCTCAAACAGCTTGACCGCGAACCAGCGGCGCTGGTCCTCCTCGGTCACGTCCGCGATGAGCGCTGAAATCCGGCCGATTGCCTGCTCGATGGTATCGGAAAACGCAGGTGCAGCCGGCTTTACGCCGTCTGTCACGGCATGCTTTGCCGCCTCGACCATCTCCTTGGTGCCCTTGCCCTTGAGCGCGGTCGTTTCGACCACGGGCACGCCCAGCTTCGCGGACAGCTTTGCCGTGTCAATCACATCGCCGCGCTTTTCTACAATATCCATCATATTGAGCGCCACAACCACCGGAATACCCATTTCCAGCAGCTGTGTGGTCAGATACAGATTGCGCTCGATGTTAGCCGCATCCACCAGATTGAGGATAACGTCCGGCTTTTCATTCACCAGATAATCGCGGGTGATAACCTCCTCGAGCGTATACGGGGAAAGCGAGTAAATGCCCGGCAGGTCGGTGATGGAAACTTGCTTATCCGCCTTGTAGCGGCCCTCTTTTTTTTCCACGGTAACGCCCGGCCAGTTGCCGACATATTGCGTCGAACCGGTCAGGTCGTTGAACATCGTGGTCTTGCCGCAGTTCGGGTTGCCGGCAAGCGCCAAACGAATCGACATGTTGTTGCCCCTTTCTTGAATTAGCCTTCGCTAACTCATATGTAAAAAAATTTGGTTCGCTCCACGCGAATCGGTTTACTCCACCAGAACTTTTTCCGCGTCCGCCTTGCGCAGCGAAAGCTCATATCCGCACACGGTGACTTCAATCGGGTCGCCCAGCGGTGCGACCTTGCGCACAAATACTTCCGCCCCACGCGTGATGCCCATATCCATGATACGGCGACGGGTTGCGCCTTCGCCTTCAACCCGGCGCACGGTCACGGTTTTGCCACAGGGTGTGTTTTTCAGATTGCCCATTGCTTTTCCCCCTTTACACCATAATGCGCGAGGCCATCTGCTGCGAGATTGCAACGCGCGTATCTTTCACTGATACGATAAGATTACCCGCAAGCGAAGAAACGACCGAAACCGACGCTCCCTCGACAAAGCCGAGGTTTTGCAGGAACCGTCTGGTCTGGTCCTTTCCCCGTATCGCCTTGATGGTGGTCGGTACGCCGGTATCTGCCAAAGTCAGCGGCATGATAACGCTCCTCTCCTTTCGAACGCGGTTCATACTTCTAAAGACGCGAGTTAGCAACTTCTAACTCTCATTTCATTTGCAGTTTACCACTGCTAACTGCAATTGTCAAGCAGTGACTTTGAAGTTTGTCAAAACTAACCAACACCCTACAGTTAGCAACTGCTAATTTCTCCATTTCTGTCAGACAAGGAGGAAGCCCACGGCTGTTGTTCCGGACAGCCGCGGGCTCATGTTGCAGGATACCGTGCGGTATCCCCTTGGGGTTTCCCCCGGGACAAGAAAGGATATTTGTATCATAACCGTCGCCGTCGCGGCGGGTATGACCTATTTCTTCGATGGAAACCAACGGTTTCCATCGAGAGAACGCACCGCGTTGCACGCGGATGCGTTCACCGCTTCGAAAAGTTCCGACACGCGAAACTTTTCTCCGCACTTGTCTAAAAAGTGTGGCGAAGCGCACACTTTTTATAATTTTCTGCATAATTTGCAGAAAATCTATCGAATGGCGCGCGATGCGCGCAGGATAAGGTCGAGTTTAATAGGCGGCAAAGCCCTTGCCGAACTCACGGCACTGGTCGAGCATCGCCTCGTCCGGCGTCTCATGCGCCATCAGGCCTTCGTCGGTATAGACGTTGGCATTCGCATCGTTTGCGCGCTGTACCCAGTCGCGCATCCACTGACCGTCACCCCAGCCGTACGAGCCAAACAGCGCCACCTTGCGACCGCCCAGCTTGCTCTCCAGCTCGGTGAAAAACGGGTCGAATTCCGCCTCTTCCAGCACCTCAGCGCCCATTGCCGGGCAGCCGAGCGCCAGCTTATCGTACTTCGCAGCGTCAGCAGCGCTCACCTCCGCTACGTTCATCAAATCGCACTCCAGACCTCCCGCGCGGATGCCTTCCGCAATAGCGCCTGCCATCTGCTCGGTGTTGCCGGTCTGGCTCCAGAAAATTACTGCTGCCTTGCTCATATGGTTCAAACCTCCTAATGTAGATAATACTGATAAAAAAATAACGCTTTATGCCGCAGCGAACACTTCGAGCAGGGTTTCTCCCTGTTCCACACGTGTTTTCACTGCATGGCACACCCGCGATAAGCGGTCAAACAAACGGGTTGCGGCCTCTGCGTCGCCGTATACCTTCCAATAGCCGCACAGCTTGCAGCCACGGCCTTCGTTGCGGATAAAACCCATGACATCCTCAATCGGATAGCCCAGAAACAGCCCGATTTCGTGCGGAAATCCCGGCTGTGCGGCAATCCGCCGCCGCAGGCCGTCCAGCAGAGTTTCCAGCGGCGCACCGGCTGGATAGCCGAACTTTGTCAGCACCCGTTGCACCCGCGCCTCCGCCATGCGCTGTTCCAACTGCTTTTTGTGATACACCAGCAGCAGAAAACGTCCGCGGCAGGCACACAGGACCTCAAATCGAATGCCGCGCCGGGCAAATGCCGCCTGATAGATAAGTAGCTGCTGCGGCAGATTGGGATACTGCATGCGGTCGAAGGAGACCAGACTCGCGGGCTTGATTCCGGCGAGTGTCGGCGAACAATAGGCCGCCAGCAGGTAATCGAGCTGATGATTCATGCGCAAATGCTCCTCCCGTGTCCTTCGCTCCGCCTGTTTCCTGACCGGCAGGCGCAGCTGCGGTTAGCCATACGGCCGCGCCTATCTACCGGTCATCTCTGTTCGAATCATGCGCAAAATGCAGAGGAAGTTTTGTATGTGTTACCGGATCCGTCCCGTTCCGCGTGGATGGTTCCAGTCGGTCTGCCTATCAGTAAGCCTTGGCTAACCTGTATATAAGTTAGCATATGCTAACCGGTATGTCAAGCGTTTTTTTGAAATTTTTTCTGCGCCGTTGCCAAATGAAAAAGGCTGCTGAAAAACCGTGTTTTTCAGCAGCCTTTTGCTGTTAAGATAACTCGCCTGTACGTGCCGTTATTCGCTGAGCAGCATGCGATCGTTTTCGATGTTGAACTTCTCGAGCAGCTCGCGCACGGTGAGGTTTTTCTTCTCCTCGCCGCGGATATCCACCACCACGCGGCCCGCGTCCATCATAATCAGGCGATTGCCGTACTGGATGGCGTTTTTCATATTGTGTGTGACCATGAGTGTGGTCAGGTTATCGCGCGCAACAATCTCCTCGGTCAACTGCAACACCTTGTCGGCCGTCTTGGGGTCGAGCGCGGCGGTATGCTCGTCCAGCAGCAGCAGGTCGGGCTTTTGCAGCGTCGCCATCAGCAGTGTCAGCGCCTGTCGCTGACCGCCGGACAGCAGACCGACCTTGCTGGTCATGCGGTCCTCCAGACCAAGGCCGAGCGTTGCGAGCTTTTCCCGGTAAATCTTGCGCTCCTCGTTGGTGATGCCGTAGCTCAGGCCGCGCCGCTTGCCGCGGCGATAAGCGAGCGCGAGATTTTCCTCAATACCCATGGTAGCCGCCGTGCCCATCATCGGGTCTTGAAACACACGGCCGAGAAAGCGCGCGCGCTTGTGTTCGGGCAGACCGGTTAAATTGAAGCCGTTGAGTCGAATCAGTCCGGCGTCCACCGGATACACGCCCGCAATCAGGTTGAGCGTGGTGGACTTGCCCGCACCGTTGCCGCCAATAACCGTGACGAAATCGCCGTTTTCCAGCGTCAGGTCGAGGCCGTCAATCGCACGCTTTTCGTTGACTGTACCTGCGTTAAACGTCTTATAAATGCCCTTCAGTTCAAGCATTATCCTCGCCTCCCTTTGCATCAGCGCTTGCCTTGGCGATTGCTTTGCCTGCGCCCTTGAAATACTTGCCTTTCCAGTAGGGGATGGCAAGGAAGATGGCCACGACCGCCGCGGTAATCAGCTTGAGGTCGTTGGTGTCCAGACCGAGCGTGAGCACGAGCTGGATAACAATGTAGTAAATGACTGCGCCCAGTGCGACCGACAGCAGCTTGAGCGCAAAGTTGCGGAAAATACGGCTGAACAGCACTTCACCGATGATGACCGCCGCCAGACCGATAACAATGGCGCCGCGGCCCGCGTTTACGTCGGCGAAGCCCTGATACTGGCAGTACAGCGCGCTCGACAGCGCGACGATGCCGTTGGAAATCATCAGGCCGAGCACCTTGTTAAAGTCAACATTGATGCCCTGTGCGCGGCTCATGTTCGGGTTTGCGCCGGTTGCACGAATCGAGCAGCCGAGCGAGGTACCAAAGAACCAGTACAGCACCGCAATGACGACAATACCGAACACTGCTGCGACAAAAATCGGGTTTTCGAGCGTCACCTTTTTGACGTTGCGCAGCGATACCAGCAGGTCAAAATTATCCGGATTGATGGCCATATTTGCCTTTTTGCCCATGATGCGCAGATTGATAGAAAACAGCGCAAGCTGCGTCAAAATACCGGCGAGGATGGCCGGAATCCCCATGAAGGTATGCAGCACACCGGTAATCAAGCCCGCAAGCATGCCCGCCAGGAACGCGCACAGCAGCGCCACCCAGACGTTGACACCGTTCGTCATCAGCACGATGCATACCGCGCCGCCCGTGGCCATCGTGCCGTCTACGGTCAAATCAGCCAGGTCGAGCACCTTGAAGGTGATGTACACACCGATCGCCATCAGGCCCCAAATCAGGCCCTGTGCCACCGCGCCGGGCAGCGCGGCCAGCAGGTTGGAGAAAAAATCCACTTTCAATGCCCCCAATAATATCATCTGATAAAGTGCGAAAGCACATTCATTAGTATAGCAAAAAAAAGCGGAAAAGGAAAGCCCTTTCCGCTTTTTTTGTCTGTTTGATGTTGCTTAGCCTTCGATAGCGGTGTAATCATCCGGCACGGTGATGCCAAGCGCCTCGCAGTTGGCTGCATTGTACATCTTGGTGAAGTTCGGCGCGGGCTGGACTTCCATATCGCCCGGATTGGTGCCGTTCACCAGAATGTCGTACGCCATTTCGCCGGTAATCTGGCCCAGCTCATAGTAATCGATCGACAGGGTTGCCACGCCGCAGCCTGAGCAGATGCCCTGCTCGCCCGCAACAACCGGAACCTTGGCCGGCAGAACGACATTTGCAATCGCTTCCGTGCAGGAAGCAGCGGTGTTGTCGGTCGGGATGTAGATTACATCGCTGGCAGACGCAGCGTTCTGCGCAACCGAGGCAACGTCGTTAGAGTCGGTGAATGCGTACTCGGTGCAGGTGTAGCCCATGCCTTCCAGAATCGGCTTGATGGTGTTAATCTGGTACGCAGAGTTCGGCTCGCCCGAGCAGTACAGCAGGCCAACATTCTTCGCATCCGGGAACAGCTCCTGCAGCATCTCCGCCTGACCGTCAAGCGGCGCAAGGTCGGTCGTGCCCGAGATATTGGTGCCGGTCTTGCCCGTCCAGTCGGTCACACCCAGCGCAGTGCCGTAGTCCGAAACCGAGGTGCCAAGAATCGGGATATCCGCTGTTGCCGCCTGAGCCGCCTGCAAAGCAGCCGTAGCATTCGCCATAATCAGGTCCACACCGGAAGAAACAAAGCCGTTGACAATGGTTGCGCAGTTGGCCGAGTCACCGGAAGCGTTTTGCAGGTCGAACTCAACCGAGCCGCCGTCCGCCTCCACCATCTCCTTCAGCTTATCCTGGAAGCCCTGCGTCGCGGCATCGAGCGCCTCGTGCTGTACCAGCTGTACAATACCAACCTTGTAGCTGCCGGCAGTGCCGCCTTCGGCTGTGTCGTTCGTATCCGTGTTTGCGGTATCGTTGTTGGTGCCGCCGCAAGCGGTCATGGTCAGGGCCATTGCGCCGGCCATCAACGCGGCGAGTAATCTCTTCTTCATGTGAAAACCCCTTTTCTGCGTAAAATACGTGTGAAGGAAAGGTGAAACCCTTTCCGCTTTTACAGTTTAGCAGTTAAAAGAGTTTTCGTCAAGTCCATTGCTTACTTTTTTCGTAGAATACTCCTTTTGCCGTCAAAACAAACAAGAAACGCATTTTAAATTGTTAACAAATTGTTAGCATTAACCAGAATCAGTTGACCATTCCGTACCGGCATCGTAAAATAGAGACAGAATCCACAAGGAGGACATACGATGAACATCTCTTTTTTCCTCAAGCCCAAGGCAGAGGTTTCATACTTATCCGCGGATTGCCCCGTGCGGCAGGCACTCGACGATATGATGCAGAGCGGTTTTACCGCTATTCCAGTTATCGACCCCAAGGGACGCTACACCGGCACCATCACCGAGGGTGATTTTTTGCGTCTGGTGCTGAGCCACACCTCCGAGCAGCTCGACCACATGACCGTCGGGGAGGTGCCACGGCGCATCCGGCACAGCTCGGTCGGCATTGACGCGCGCATGGAGAACATGATTGAGCTGGTCTCCGCACAGAATTTCGTCCCCGTAACCGATGGACGCGGGATGTTCTGCGGCATTATTACGCGGCGCGACGTCATCCAGTTCCTGCGCGATTCCTGCAAAAAGAAGTAAACTGCTTTATGGTATAGCAAAAGCCGTCCGGCATATGCCGGACGGCTTGTTTTTGCGAAAAAGACGTTATTTCAGCTGTACGCGCTCGCGCACTGTTCCGTTGACTGACAGGGCAATCGTCTGTGTGGTATACCCCGTGCAAGCAATCTGCGCCATATAGCTGCCGCGCTTGAGGCTGAACGAAGCCGTGCCGTCCGCACCGGTGGTGATGCTCTGGCCGCCGATGGTAACCACCGCGCCGGGAAGCGGCGCACCGTATACATTGGTCACAACAATCTGCGCCGTTTCCAGAATTTCACCCGTCAGTCTGACTGAGCGGGTGCCACCGGAGACGGTTGTGGTCGTAGAAACTGCCTCCGTAAAGCGTGCGTGGGTTGCGGTAATCTTATAGGTGCCGCTCTTGACATAAACCGTCGCTCTGCCGTATGCGTCAGTGGAAGCGTTTTGTGTCGCGCTGCCTTCCGAATTGCTTTCCGGCACAAATGCAACGGTCGCACCCTCAATCGGCAGACCGAGGTCATCCACTACCATTGCCGTCAATGCATAGGTTGTCACATAGTTGACCCGCAGCATCGGATTCCGTCCGTTGGACATCACAAAGGTCAAGCTGGCATAAGACGCACCATTGGCCCCCAGGTCGGCTATTGCAGACTTGCTGATCGTAACCTGGTTGCCGTCGAGCTTATACTGCCAATCCTCTTCCAGCGTTTTTCCGTTTGCCGTAATTTTCTGCAGTTTTGCGCCATCCGCAGGACTGAGCGTTACCGTCAAATCCTGATATCCTGCCGAATTGACGTTGGAATCAAAATCCAACTCCACCGGAGAGATGCCGTTGACCGGCGCGGTATCCACTACATTCAGCGTGCAGGAGAATGTCGTTCCTTTATTGGGTACAAAGGTAATGGTATAGGTACCCGTGCTCTTTTTCTCCAACTCTTCCCGCAGGAAGGTAACGACGCCGGTAGCGGAATCATAGAGATAATCCACACCGCGCTCCAGCATCGTGCTGCCAAGTTTAATGGAATCCAACAGCGTACCCGCAGGCAGGACAACCGTTGCCGTTACATTGGAATAATTGGGAGACTCTTTATACTTGTCAAAGGTAATCTGGGACGGGCTTACCGCGCTGAGAGCGGAATCGCCGACCAGAATACCAAGCGAAGCCCGGGAACTATCCGCAAACACCAACTCGGCGGTATGTACACCGGCGCTGAGCGTTTTCAAATAGGTCTTATATATGCGGATGCCGTTTTTATCGGTCTGCAAGTTATAGTCTGTGCCCAGTACCAGCGCCTGACCGTCCACGGACATACGGATCAGGTCATTTTTGTCCGCATTGAAGGTGAAATCATAGGAAAACGCAATCCCATTCGGATTGTTGATATCAATCGACAGGTTGGACGGGGAGATAGAAACACCCGTCGATGCGGAAACCGACTGACCGGCGATAACTGCGGTCACGCCGCCGCCCAGAGAATAGGTATCGGGCTTCATAATCAATTCGCAGCCGGATGCGGTAATCACCGCAGACTGAATCGAACCGCCGCCGGTGACAGTTGTTTCACCGTTTGCCGTCAGCTCACCGATAGACGTGCTGCCCGTGGTCAGAATCGAGGTCTTACCCGAGGTGGTCACATCCCACACGGTGGCGTCCAACGTCAGCGACAGGTTGCTGCCGGTGATTGCAAGGTCGGCAAAGCCGCCGGCCGATGCCGCAAGATTGGATTCGGTCAGCGCCGCGGAGGTCTGCACATCGGTCTCACCGACGTTGCTGTTTCCCGTGCAGGTAATCTGCGGCGTCAGTCCGAGCGAATTGGACACCGTCATATGCAGCGCGGAAGTACCGTCCAGCGTCACATTGCCGCTGCTGACAATAATATCGCCATTGACCGTGACATTGGTCAGGTTGACGCTGCCGGAGAGCACGCCCTCCGTGATGAACAGGTTGCCTTCAATCGTTGCATCGGACAGCGAACAAGGCGCGGAAATGGTCACATTCTTGGTATCGGTGTTCAGATTCTCCCCGGTATAGGCTTTTCCCGAGGTGTTGAGCGAAGAACCGACGAAATAATACAGAATCTTGGCAATTTCGCCGCGGGTGATATTGCCCTGCGGCTTAAAGGTGCCGTCGGTATATCCGTTGATATAGCCCAGCGCAACCGCCTCAGCCACATAGGACTTGCTGTAATTGCTCAGCTTCTCCTTGTCCGAAAAGCTGTTGAGCTTGGACAGGTCGGCGCTCGGCGTATACTTGTGCAGACGGCCGAGAATGGTCGCCGCCTGCTCACGAGTCAGCGTGCCGTCCGGGTCCATCTTATCATTGCCGACGCCGTTGATGTAGCCATACTTGACCGCAATCTGCACCGTCTCATAATAGAGAGAGTTGCTGCTGACGTCGGAAAAATTTATCGAGGCTTTTTCCGTAAATCCGAAAGCGCGGTTGATATAGCGCATGAACTCCCAGCGCCGAATCGCCTGATCGGGCGTGTATTCGCCTTCTGAAGACGGGTTAATAACCCCAATTTCATTCATCTCCAGCAGGTACGGTTTTGCCCAATGGTTTTCGATGTCGGAAGCAGCAAACGCCGCCGGCAGCGTGCACAAAAGCAGGGCAACCGCCAGCACGGCGGATAAAAATCTTTTCACAGCTATCACCTCTTTGGTTTCATTATTCCTATTTTACCATCATTTTCGTCATTTGTGTACTGTTATTTTACGGGAAACAGCCAGATTTGCCATCATCTGACACGTCTTTGCTTTCGGACGACATCCGCCCCCCGTTTCTCATACCGATGAATCCGCTTAAATCATGGTCAGGAGCTTGGCAAACTCTGCGCGGGTAAAGCCGCGCGACGGCTGAAAAGTACCGTCGGTATAGCCCTTGATAAGCCCCTTCTGCATGCACAGCACAACCGCGGCACGGCGATTTTCCGGAATCTCTGCCGCGTCCTTGAACGAGGCAAGCGTCTCATCGACTGTCTGGTCGTTCGGCAGCATGCTTCCTTGCTGCACCAGCACGTTAGCAAACAGCTGCGCTGCATCCGCGCGCGTCATCATGCTGGTTGGCTGAAAATCCTCCTCCAGCCCCTCGAGCAGACCCGCGGACCAGACTGCGCTGACCTCTTCGGCATACCACGCATTTTCGTCAATGCCATCCATACTTTCGCCGTCCGTTTCCAGCGACAGACTGCGCGCAATCGTGGCGCAGACCTCTGCCTGCGTGATTTGCTCGTCCGGACGGAATTTGCCATCCGCTCCCTGCATCAGCTTCTCTTGGGCAACCTGACGGATATACTCCGCCGCCCAATGATTGGTCTTTACGTCAGAAAAGCCCGCCACAGTGGTTGCCGGTTTGACCAGCGGCGTATTGAGCGCCAGATAGCACGCGCTCTTGGTATCCACTGCGTCGCCCAGCTCCGCGAAGGTCAGCAGGTAGCTTTCGGTATAGGCGCGGCATGTCTCGCTTGCATATTCATTATAAAAGTAGGTCACGCCCTCCGTGCTCATGCGCGGAAAGCTGTACAGATACATCTCATGCTCCTCGGGCAGCAGCTGCTGGACGGTATCCAGATAGCCGCTGACGAGCAAATCGCTGATTTGATACTGTTCTCCCGTGCGCAAATCAAAAGCTAAGCTCTCGTTCCATACCGATGCACCCGCGCCCTTTCCGCTGATACAATTGGCCCAAACCACCAGCACCGAGCCTTCGACCGATGCGCCGTAGCTGCCCTCCAGCGCTTCATACTCCGCAGTGACCGATGGCCCCTTGAGGAAAAACGCGCGAATTGCTTCGTTGATGGTTTTCTGCACCTTTGTGTCGGATAGGCCGCTCAGCTCCGGAAAATCCACATTCCAGCCGTGCTCGGTTCCATCCGCCTGATAGCCCATGAATTTTTCGTAGTGCACGGTCTTTACCGTGAGGCCGCTGCCCAGTTCGAACGATTTCGGCTGCTCCAGCAGTGTGTTTCCGGTAGATAGATTGATGTATTTAAGCGTACCGTCCTGCGTCACACGCACAACATTTTCGCTCAAAAGCGTCGGATTTTCGGCGTTTTTCAGGCTGGTGAAGTAGCCGCCGTTCTTTTTAAAGAAAATCAGGCTGCCGTCCGCCGTACCGTGCCAGGACAGGCCGTAGCGCAGCTGGCTGAAGCCGCCGACATAACTGCTCACGCGATAGGCCACGTTACCGTTAGCATCCACCGCAGCAGCCGATCCGTCCGCGCTGCGGGCGGCATACAACCCCTCGCCCATATAAGAAAGGTAATAATAAGTCGGCTCGGTCAACAGCTTGCCGGATGTATTGATCATCCCCCACCGGTTGCCCTCGCGGACCATTGCCACGCCATCATCAAATTCGCTGATCTCACTGTATTTGAACACGGTCAGATAATCGCTCTGGGAAAGCGAATACAACGCCTTGGCCATGCCGTTGGACAAAACGATAGTATCCTCGCCGAAGATGGTCATATAGCGCGGCTCAATGCCACTTTCCAACGTGTATAGCGTCTGTCCCTCGGTGTCGATGGCCAGATACTGCCCATCCGTTGTGCAAACCAGTGCGCGGCCACCGGAAAAGGCGCCCGCATCCTTAAATTCACCCGCAAACGCGGCGCTTCCGTCCTGCGTCACATAGGTATACAGATCGGACGCCGGACTTTTGCAAAGCAACAGTCCATCCTCAAAAAAGCCCACCGCTCCCGCATAAGAACCGATTTTTTCTCCTTCCAGCGTATAGTACACACTGTGGTCGGCATAGCGATAGGCAATCGCGTCATCCGAAAATTCGACCGATACCGGCGCGTCGGTATAATCCACGACCAAGTGACCCTCGCGGTCAATTACCGCGGTCCGCCACTTGTCATCCTCAACCGCCGCCAGACCGCATGCGTCAAATTCCCCGGCCTGCGTATAAGAAAACGACAGCATGGTACGTCCCTCTTCATCCAGATAACCGTATCGGGTTACACCGTCGATATCCGTACGCTGTGCCGGGAAGATTGTGCCGGCTGCCGAAGCACCTATTATCATAAGAAACGCCGCAAACAGGGCGGAAATGGTTTTCTTGAGCATAATTTTTTCCATCCTTGGGTGATTGATATATAAATTATAGCCTTTTCCTGCATGCCGCTCAATAGCAGGCGAAAAAGTGTAACATTTGTGACATAAGCGCGTGCAATATTACATTTTTATTGCAGCGCCGTCCGCTCTGTCGCACGCGCAAAAAACCGTCCCCTGACAAAAGGGGACGGTCGTTTTTCATATTTTCCCTGTCGCACAAAATTTGGGATTATTCCTGTGCGCCCGGCGCATGCTCCTGCCCAGGGGTGTTCTCCGCATTTCCGGCATTTTCCGCATTCTGCGGCTTATGACGGCGGCGTCCTCCGCGGCGACGGCGACGGCGCGGCGCTCCTTCTGCAGGCGCCATGCCTTCATCGGACTGCTCTCCCTGCACCTCATCCGACAAATCCTCGGCGGCGTTCTGCTGCTTTTGCTGCTTGGCAGCCTCCTGCTCCATGCGGCGGCGCTCCTCCGCCATGGCGGCGGCGTTCTGCCGGTTGCGGCACGCGCCCTTGACCACGCAGCAGTCCGTGCACTGGAATTCGGTCAGCGAATGCTCAGGGCTGTCATCGAGCTGTACCTTGCAGGTGCCGCGCAGCATCTGGGTCGTGATGACCTTGCCGCGTCCTTCGGGCGTATCGACAACGCTGCCCTGCTTGGGGGTCACCTTTTGCAGCTCGGCATAGGCCTCATGCTCGTATTTCAGACAGCACATCAAACGGCCGCACACGCCCGAAATCTTCGCCGGGTTGAGCGACAGGTTCTGGTCCTTCGCCATGTTGATCGAAACCGGATGGAAGTCCTCCAGGTACGAGCAGCAGCACAACTCACGTCCGCAGGTGCCCAGACCGCCTATCATCTTCGCCTCATCGCGCACGCCAATCTGGCGCAGCTCGATGCGCGTGCGGAACACACTGGCCAAATCCTTGACCAGCTCACGGAAATCCACGCGGCCGTCCGCGGTGAAGTAAAACAGCATTTTATTCATGTCGAACGTGCATTCCGCCGTGACCAGATTCATTTCCAGCCCGCGCTCTTCGATTTTGCGCTTGCAGATAATAAACGCCTCATCCGCGCGCTTTTTGTTGCGCGCAAGCGTCTTTTTATCCGCGTCAGTCGCCACGCGCACCATGCGCTTGAGCGGCTGGACAACCGTCTGGTCGGGCATCTCTGTGTTGCCCTGTACGCACTGACCGTATTCCAGCCCGCGCGTCGTTTCCACGATCACGTCCTCGCCCGCGGTCACCGGTGTGTCCTGCGGGTCAAAATAATACATTTTTCCGCCCGCTTTGAAACGGACTCCAATAATCGTTGTCAAAAACTGATCCTCCTACATTATAAAAAGCAGATGCGGTATGCATCGCTTGTCAGCGCGTTTGTCACCGCCGCCGCCGCTGCATTGCGGGAGACGCGGTCGGTCAGCACGCTCAGAAAATCGTATAGCTCGAGCAGGCGCGCCGCGCTTGCCGCGCTTGCCAGCGCCTGCGTCTGTCCGCGCAGCGCCGCTGCAACCGGCGGCTGCGGCAGCCCTTTTCCGGCAAAAATCGCGTCCCGCAGCGCGCTTTGCAGCACGCCGATAATGCCCAGCAGCGCACGGCGCGGTGTCTTTTCCAGTGCAAGCGCCGCCAGCATCATACGATCCTCGCGGCGTTGGGCCAGCGCCTCCAGATAGGGAGCAAGGAGCGCGGCGGCTTCGCCGTCCCCAGTCGCTTCCTCCTGCGGGACCAGCGTAAACTTGGTGCAGCGCGAACGCACGGTCTGCAACAGCGTGTCGGGCTGCTCGGCGGTCAGCACGAAAAAGGCGTAAGCCGGTGGCTCTTCCAGCTCCTTGAGCAGCGCGTTCTGCGCCATGGGGTTTAAATTCTGCGCGTGACGGATGACGGTCACGCGGCGCGCGCCGTCGTTGGGAATGATGGCGTCTTCCGCCTTCAGCCGGCGCGCAAGGTCGACTTTCAGTTCGCTTTCGCCCTCGTCGATAACAGTCAGGTCGGGATGCACGCCCTCGCTGACCTTGCGGCAGGACAAACACGTCCCGCACGGGCGCGGTCCCTCGCTTTCGCACAGGATACCTGCCGCCAGCACGTCCGACCAGGCCGCCAGCGCCGCAGAATCGTCCCCCGAGAGCAGCACGGCCTGCGGAAAACGGTCGGCCAGCGCATGTTTCAGCGCGCTTTTCAAGGCCGCGTTGCCCGGCAGCGCGTCAAACGAAATCACAGCTTTTCAAAGCGCTCGATGTTCAAAACGAACACGGTCGCGCCGCCGACCTCGACCTGCACCGGTGTGGACGGGAAAAAGCCCATGCCCAGCTCGGCGGTGGTGGGGATGATCTGCTTGCGCGAGGAGGAATGCTCGCGAATGATGTCGAAGCATTCGTCCAGCTTGGACTCATCCAGACCGATCAGAATGGTGACATTTCCGGCCTTGAGGAAGCCGCCGGTGGTCGCCAGCTTGGTAATCTGGAAGCCGGCTTTCATCAGATTATTGATTACGTCCTGAGCATCATCATAATTGATGATCGCAAGTACCATTTTCATAGAAAAACTCCTCCTTTGAGGTAAATCAGCTGATCACAACCGTGATCTCGCTGATTTCATTGTACCATCTTTCGCGGATAAGTTCAATGTGCGCACGGGTAATTTTCTCTCCCGGCCACAGCAGCGGCACGCCGGGCGGATAGGGCGTGACCGGCCGGGCACACACCAGTCCCTCGGCGGCGGCAAGTTCGACGCGTCCGGTCTTGGCAAACCATGCGTCCCGCACGGACATCACCCGCTCGGCAGGCGGGAAGGGCGCGGCAGGCGCGGGCAGCAGCGTCTCATGGCGGCGGCGCGAAATATGGCGCAGGCCGCGCCGCAGCCGGTACACCGCCGTACCCGAATCCGCACAGGTCAGAATACACACCACGTTGCGGTCATCCGCCATCTCACAGGCCACGCCGTACTCGCTCCACAGCATATCGGCCAGCTGATGCCCGGTCACATCCGTGCCCGCGGTGCACACGGTCAGGCGGCAGGGGTCGAGCACGGGATAGTCCTCCATGGTCAGCGCCGTAAATCCTGTGCGCCGCAGCACGTACTCGCGCAGCTCGCCGCAGGTTTCGGCGGCGCGGCGGTAGGCGGCGCGGCCCGGCCCCTCGGTATAGGCGCGGGCAAGGTCGATGGACGCCATGATGGGGTAGGAGGGGCTAGACGTGCCGAACAGGGCGGTATTTTCGCGCAAAGCGCGCTTATCCACACTCGGACCGCTCAGAACCACCGCACCCTGTCCCAGACAGGGCAGCGTCTTGTGAATGGACAGCACCGCCAAATCCGCGCCCTCGGCGACCGGCGTCGGCAGACCGACGGCAGGAAAGTGCGCGCCGTGCGCCGCATCCACCAACAGCATTTTTTCGTAGGCGCGGCACAGATCGACAAACGCCGGGATCGCGCGGCACACACCGTAATACGTGGGGGAGGTGAGAAGCACGGCGCGAATGTCGGGATGGGCAATCAGCTGCTGCTCCGCATCCGCGGGCGCGAGTGCGCCCGAAATCCCAAACGGCTCCACAACCGGTGCAGAGATAAAATAGGGCGTGATGTCGAGCAGCGCGCAGGCATGGCACACCGATTTGTGACATTCGCGGTCGAGCAGCACCGCGCCGCCGCGCCCGACCGCAGTAGCCAGCACGGACAAAATGCCCTGCGTCGAGCCTCCGGTCAGGAAAAAACAGTCGGACGCGCCGAAATACCGCGCCGCGGCTACCTCCGCATCACGAATCGGGCCGTCGCCCAGATACAGATTGCCCGTGCCGTAGGTTTCGGTAAAATCGATGGCAAACACCTCGGCATAGCTGTTGAACAGCGGCTCTCCCTTGTGGCCGGGCATGTGAAAACGCGCGGAATCACCGGTTGCGAGCAGCTGCAAAGCGTGAAACAGCGGCGCGTTGGTAAATGGCAGCAGGCGGTTTATCTGTCGGTGGCTGAGCTGGGTGCGCTGGCTGGGCTGGCGGCGCCGGAACATGGCGACCTCTCCTTTCGCATCGCAAATTTTTGCACAGGCCTGTGCAAAAACCTGCGGCATTCCTTTCTGATTTCTGCCTTAGTATACCATATCCGTCCAAGTCCTTGCAATCGGATACCGTTTTCGGTAATACTGCAGCATCTGTCCATAATGTGCAGACATTCGTCTTTTTCCGGCGGAATTTTGGTTTAATTTCCCGTAGTAAATCCCTATTCCTTATATTATAATGGATATTGCATTCCTATACGGAACAGCACGCTGATTTATTGAAAGGCAGGTTACTATCACTATGGCTGACAATCGTATCTACAATTTCTCCGCTGGTCCCTCTATGCTTCCGGTTCCCGTGCTCGAGCGCTGTGCATCCGAAATGCTGAACTACAAGGGCTCAGGCATGTCCGTCATGGAGATGAGTCACCGATCTAAGGTATATGACGGCATCATCAAGGAGACCGAGGCGGCGCTGCGCCGTGTGCTCTCCATTCCGGAGAACTACAAGGTCCTGTTTCTGCAGGGCGGCGCGACGACCCAGTTCGCAGCGATCCCGATGAACCTGATGAAAACCGGCAAGGCGGACTACGCCATCACCGGCAACTTTGCCAACAACGCCTACAAGGAAGCTGTGAAGTTCGGCGACATCCATGTGGCGTTCTCCTCCAAGGAGGGCAACTTTGACCGCGTGCCCACGCAGGCAGAGCTGGATATCCGTCCGGACGCGGATTACTTCTACATCTGCGCCAACAACACCATTTACGGCACCGAGTATCAGTACGACCCCGAGACCCCGGCGGGTGTGCCGCTGGTGGCCGATATGTCCTCGAACATCCTGTCCAAGCCGGTTGACGTTTCCAAGTACGGCGTCATCTATGCGGGCGCACAGAAGAACATGGGCCCCGCAGGCGTGACGGTTGTTATCGTGCGCGAGGACCTGCTGGGCAACTATCCGCTTGAGAAGTATCCGGTCATGCTGGACTGGAAAACCATGGCCGACAAGGACTCCATGTACAACACGCCCCCCACGTACGGCATCTATGTGCTGGGCCTCGTGCTCGAGTGGGTTGAGCAGATGGGCGGCGTGAAGGTCATGCAGGAGCGCGCCGAGAAGCGCGCAAGCATGCTGTACGACTACCTCGACAGCCAGAACTTCTACAAGGCGGTTGCCGAAAAGGCATCCCGCAGCCACATGAACGTCACCTTCCGCACCGGAAACGACGAGCTGGACGCGAAGTTTGCCAAGGAATCCGCAGCGGCCGGCATGTCCAACCTCAAGGGCCACCGTTCGGTCGGCGGTATGCGCGCTTCTATCTACAACGCGATGCCGATTGAAGGCGTAGAGTACTTAATCGACTTTATGAAGAAGTTCGCAGCAGAAAACGCGTAAACGCCTATAGGAGGTACCCAGTACCCCCTATATCCAAAAATCAGTTCCGGAAAACTGATTTTTGATACCCCCGGCCGCAGCCCAAGACCGCTGAGTCGGGGTCAAATTTCCAAGGCACCTGTCCTTGGAAATTTGTTATTTTATATCGCTTCGCTTCCAAAGAGCGCAACATAAGAAGATAAGAGGAGTGTATTCCCATGTATCAGGTAAAACTGTATAACAAGATTTCCAAGGTGGGTCTGGAAAACCTCGACGCCACCAAGTACACCTGCTCGGAGGACTTTACGGATTATGATGCCGTCCTCGTCCGTTCGGCCAAGCTGCACGACGTCGAATTCCCCAAGAACCTCAAGTGCATCGCGCGCGCGGGCGCGGGCGTGAACAACATCCCGCTCGACCGCTGCGCACAGGAAGGCATCGTCGTATTCAACACCCCGGGTGCAAACGCCAACGCCGTCAAAGAGCTGGTTGTCTGCGCGCTGATGCTCGCTTCCCGTAAGATTGTACAGGGCGCAAACTGGGTAAAGAGCCTCGCCGGCACGCCGGACATCGGTCCGGCTGCGGAAAAGGGCAAGGCCACCTATGCCGGCCCGGAAATCTCCGGCAAGCGTCTGGGCGTCATCGGTCTGGGCGCCATCGGCGTCAAGGTTGCCAACGCGGCGGTTGGTCTGGACATGGAAGTCTGGGGCTACGACCCGTATTTGTCGGTTGACGGCGCGCTGGCGCTGTCCCGTTCTGTCAAGCACGTCACCGAACTGGATCAGATTTTCGCCAACTGCGATTACATCACCATCCATGTACCGCTGACGCCGGACACCAAGAACACCATCTGCGAGGAGTCCATTGCCAAGATGAAGGACGGCGTGCGCATCATCAACCTCGCCCGCGGCGAGCTGGTCGATGTGGCTGCCATGGCAAAGGCACTCGAGAGCGGCAAGGTTGCGGCGTATGTATCCGACTTTGCATCCGATGAAATTCTCGCACAGGAAAACGCGGTCACGCTGCCGCACCTCGGCGCATCCACGCCCGAGAGCGAAGACAACTGCGCGAAGATGGCGGTCAAGGAGATTTCGGATTACCTCGAAACCGGCACCATCCGCAACTCGGTTAACTTCCCGAACCTTAAGGTTCCCTATGAGGGCGGCTACCGCGTCTGCATGATCCACAAGAACATCCCGAATATGATCGCATCCATCACCGCCGCGGTCAAGTGCAACATTGAAAACATGGGCAACCGCTCCAAGGGCGACTATGCATACACCATCGTCGACCTTGCCGAGCAGCCCACCGAAGCCAACCTCGACGCGCTGCGCGCAATCGGCGGTATGATTTCGGTTCGTGCAATCTGATTCCTCTTTATAAGAAAAAAGCCTTCCGCCGCAGCGGAAGGCTTTTTTATTGCACTCAGTCATAGATGGATTCTACATCCCAACCGATAATATTGCCGGTCGTAGCATCGACGCTGAATTCATACTCCATGGTGTTGTAGATGATTTTGCCTTCGTACTCGAGGCGTCCGTCATCATAGTCCAGCTTAAATTCATAGATATTGGCCGTGCTTGCGCCCGGAACCTTCGCCAGCGCAATCTGCTTGGCGCGATCTGCGGAGATGGATGCCGTCTGGCCGCCAATGCTGCCCGTGCCGGTCGTGCCGCCGGTCGAAGGAGCATATCCTTCTGCGTCATAGTCGTAGCTCAGGATTTTGCCCGTAGAAGCGTCGATTTCGTAGTCATATTCCAGGTAGCCCGTGCCGGAGCGATAGATAAACTCGATTTCATAGACCGTTCTGCCGTTCTCCCAGTCGGACCGTGCCTTAACAAAGGTCACCTGAGATGCAGTCTTGCCCGCATGATTGAGCGCGGTCTGCTTGGCCTGCTCCAGCGTTACCGAACCGGTGGTCGTGCCGGTGTTGCCGCCAACGTTGCCGGTGTTGCCCGTATTGCCGCCGACATTACCGGTATTCCCCGTGTTGCCGCCCGAAGAGTTGTTCGTATCAAAATCGGTCACCTGACCGCCTGCCGTGCTGCCGGAAATCGATACGGTCTGGGTTGCGCCGTCCCACGATACGGTCTTGCCCATAATCTCGCCAATCGCGCGGATCGGCAGGTAGATCGAGCCGTTATACAGCGCAGGATCAACCTTCTGGCCGTTTACATTATAGAACGTGCGTGCCGTGCCGTCGATCACGATCGTGATGCCCGGCTCAATGTCCATCGTAATGTCCTGCGTCACCGCATTACGGTCCGGCGTGCCGGTTGCATCCGCCGTGACGCGCGCGCCAGCGATGGTAGCGGTGTTGGTTGTGCCGTCCCAGTTGACGTTTTTGTCCATCAGTTCGCCAATCGAACGAATCGGCACATAGGTCGTGCCCGCGTAGCTAATCGGATGCACTTCCTGACCCTGCACGTTATAGAAAACGCGCTCCACGCCGTCAATCTTGACCGTGATATCCGGGCTCAGCTCCGCCGTTACCGAGTAAGAGCCATTCGCCGCGCCTGCCGCGCCGCACAGCAGTGCGGCCAGTGCCATTGTACAAACCAGTTTTTTCATGTCATTTTCCTCCTTATTGTCCTCATTTTATGGTTAATCGAATACAGATTCCGCGTCCCATTCTTGAATGGCGCCGCTGTATGCGTCGATTTCAAAATCGTACTCCATACCCTCGTAAATAATCTTGCCCTCGTATCTTAGCTTGCCGTCGTCGCGGTCCAGATTCATGCGGATGTCGTTCTCGGTCGCGCCCGGCACCTTGGCCAGTGCAATCTTACGAATATCCGCCTCGCTCAGGGTTTCACCCGAAGCGGAAGCCGTGTTCTGCTTTGCTGCGTTGTAGTTTTCCGCATCATAGTCGAAACTGCGAATCTCACCGGTTGTGGCGTCGATTTCATAATCATATTCCGAACCGGTTGCAGCAACATAAAACTCGACTTCGTAAACCAGCACGCCATTCTCATAATCCTGCTTGGCCATCAGGAACGACGTGTCGCTCTCGCTCACGCCCGCATGGTCCAGCGCAATCTGCTTAGCGCGGGCCTCGTCGACCTCACCCGTCTGCGCCGCAGCGGTTGTGCCATTCGAAGCACCTGCGGCAGCGGTACCATTCGTACCGGTCGTCTGCGATGCGGCACTGTTCGATTCAATCACCGCACCGGTCATGGCGTCAATCGCATAGCGGTAATCCGTGTTGCCCGCCGTGAAATCCACCTCATAATATGCAATGCCGTCCTTTGTACCCAGTGAAACACCGGAAAAGGTTGCCTGATTGGTATCTACCTGCGCGGCGGTGACTGCCATGGTCTTGGCCGCGTCCTCACCGATATATCCCATCTGTGCACTGCTTTTGTGGGTGGGCTGGCTGCAGCCTGCCAACGCGACGGTCAGCATTGCCGCGGCGGTAAACATCAGAAACTGTTTTTTCATCCTGCTCACACCTTTCGTTTGAGTTCATATACAGAATACCAGCCCAACATTAAAAAAATATTAAAAGAGTAAATTTTTCGAAAAATTTTTTTACGCCTCGTTTCCGCCGCTTTCTTCCTGCTGACCGGCAGGGAAGCGGAGGGTAAAGCAGCTGCCCACTCCAGGCGCGCTGTCCAGCGTTACGGCACCGCCGTGCAGCGCGGCAATCTGACGCACCATGGTCAGGCCCAGCCCGGTGCCGGCCTGTCCGCTGCGCGACGGCTCCACCTGATAGAACCGCTGCCAGATTTTCTCCTGCTGCTCCCGGGCGATGCCGATGCCGTCATCCCGCACCGCGAGCACGACATCCGCCTGCTCCTGCCGCAGAGAAACCCAGACATGCCCGTCCTGCCTGCCGTACCGCACGGCATTGCCAATCAGGTTCTGCAGCAAACGGCTCATCAAGGTCACGTCAAATCGGGCCTCCACCTCCGGCTGAATATCGGTTTGCAGCGTGATATTCTTGGGGAAGGAGGGCTGCTCCGTGCAAACGACCTCCACCAAGCCGCTCAGGTCGGCCCATTCAAAGGACGCGCGCTGTGTGCCCTGCTCCAGACGGGTCATCTGCAACAGCTGCGCGATAAGGTCGGACATTTTGCCCGCCTGCCGTTCAATTACCTCGATGGCCTGCGCATATTGCTCGGGCGTTTCGGCATGCCGCCGTGCGTCCTCACATTGGGCGAGAATGACCGCGGTCGGCGTGCGCAGCTCGTGGGAGGCATCCGAAGTGAACTGCTTTTCCGACTCGAAAGACGCCTCCAGACGAACAAACATGTTGTCAAAGGCCTGTCCCAGCCGGCTGATCTCGTCTCGTCCCGGGGGCAGACCGATGCGGCGGGACAAATCGCGGCCCTCTCCGATGTTTTCCGCCGCACGGATGATGCTGTCGATGGGGCGGAAGGTCGAACGCGCCAGCAGATAAGCGCCCAGACCGCTGACCACCACCATCAGGGGCAGAATCAGCAGCGCAATACCGGTCATATCGTCCAACACGTCGGCTACGTCCGGCGTCTGGATCATGCCGCGCACCCACGCGCCATCCTCCCAGCTGAACGGCAGCCAGAAATCCAGCACATAATAATTCCCGTTGTTCCCTTCCGCCGCGCGGATTGCGCCGTTTTCAAACGGCAGCGTATCCGGGAAAGACAGCGGCAGCTGTCCAGCCAGCAGTGCGCCGCTGCTGCTGTAAACCACGGTATACACGCCGTTTTTTGTGAAAGAAAAATCCTCGCTGAATGTCAGACTGCCGTTTTCCTTGGAAATACCGCTCAGATTCCCGCGCACGGTGCTGGTCAGTTGTTCATAAGCGTTCTCGGTGACGACCGAGCTGCTTACCACAACCATGAACACCAGCACCGACGTGGTGAGCAGCAGCATAAGCAGCGTAATCCACAGGGTCAGCTTCTGCTTGACGGAAAATCGCTTCACGGCTCCTCCTTTAAAATCCAGCCCGCGCCGCGGACCGTATGCAGCAGCTTTTTGTCAAAGCCGTTGTCGATCTTTTTGCGCAGATAAGTGATATACACGTCAACTACATTCGATCCGCCCGTATAATCATAATTCCAAATATGATCTTCCAGTCGGGCGCGGGAAATGACCGTGCCCTGATGCTGCATCATATATTGCAGAATGGCATATTCCTTGGCAGACAGGCGGATCTCCTTGCCGCCGCGCGTGACCGTATGGCTGCCGGTATCCACGGTTAGATCGGCCAGCGTGAGCACGCTGGTCTTTTGCGTGCCGTATTTGCGCGTCGCCGCGCGGATGCGGGCGAGCAGCTCGTCGAAATCAAAGGGCTTGACCAGATAATCGTCCGCACCGAGATCCAGTCCCTCAATGCGGTCCTGCACACTGTCGCGCGCAGTCAGGAAAATCACCGGCACAGCGCTGCCCTGCGCGCGTACCGTGCGCAGCACCTCTCGTCCGTCCTTTTTGGGCATCATAATATCCAAAAGCAAACAGTCGTATTCCGCTCCCAGCAGATAATCCAGTGCGGCATCTCCGTCAAAGCAGGCGTCCACACTGTATCCCGCGCGCTCGAGCGTCCGGCAGATCAGCCGGTTGAGATCGCGCTCGTCTTCCGCTACCAGAATTCGCATAAAACCCCCTCCTCTTTTTTATTATAGTCCCATATCATACCATTCGGCAAGGGGAGTATTGCGCCTGACGCTTGCGTTTGTTCGGCCGGTCGGCTATAATAAGGATAATACCGACAGGGCAGACGCAGGATGCAACCGACAATATGCCATCCGGCTCTGCCGATAGGGCAATCAGGAGGAAACCCCATGAGAAAGATCATTACCATCAGCCGGCAGTTCGGCGCGGGCGGCGGCGAGCTGGGTCGGCGCACGGCTGACGCACTGGGCATCCCGCTATACAATAAGGATCTGATCCTTTGCACCGCTAAGGCATCCGCAGGTCTGACCCCTGCACAGGTACGCAAGTGGGATGAGCGCGTGCCGACCAGCTTTGGCCTGACGCAAAGCCTGTTCGACTTCTACAACCGTCCCTTAAGCGACAAGCTGTGGGAGGCGCAGGTCAAGGCCATCCGAGAAATCGCAGACCACGAGAGCTGTGTCATCGTCGGCCGCAACGCGGACTTCATTCTGCGGGAATTTGACCACTGTCTGCGGGTATTCGTCCATGCGGATTTTGAATGGCGCTTTGAACGCATGCGCGGCATGATGGAGGATACCGAACCGGAAAAACTCCGCGCCAACATCAAGGCGGTGGACAAGGCGCGCAGTGCATACTGCACGCATTATACCGGCCGCCACTATGCCGACGCGACAAACTACGATTTGACCCTGTGCACCAGCCTGCTGGGCATCGACTTTGCACTGGAGGAGATTTTGCGGGCGGCGGAACGGGTTTAACCGGCCTTTTTGTCAAAAACAGGCTCTGTGCTTGACTATAGCGTTATTTTACGCTATAATAGCTTTGGCATAATAGGCGATGGTGGTTATGTGCATACTTCCATCGCCTATTCTTTCACTATGACTGATGCACTGCATGCGCGGGGAGAAACGCCATGCGGATGCGGAGGGCAAGAAAAAAGAAAAGGAGAATCACAAGTGAAAAAAGTACTTTCTCTGCTGATGGCGGCCACTCTGGCGCTGGGTCTGGCGGCTTGCGGCGGCAATTCGTCCGGTGGCGACAGCAACGCGGCAAACGACTCGTCTAACGGCGCTTCGGGCGATGAAAAGGTTTGGGTCATTGCATCCGACACCGTGTTCAAGCCCTTTGAATACACCGACGCCTCCGGCAACTTCGTCGGCATCGACGTCGATCTGGTCAAGGCGATCGCAGAAGATCAGGGCTTCCAGTATGAAATCCAGAGCCTCGGCTGGGATGCGGCGCTGGCTGCTTGTCAGGCAGGTCAGGCGGACGGCCTGATCGCTGGTGCTTCCATCACCGATGAGCGTAAGGAAAGCGGCTGGATCTTTTCGGACGGCTACTATCAGACCACCCAGACCATGACCGTTGCAGCAGATTCCGACATCACCGGCTTTGAAGACCTGTCCGGCAAGACGGTTGCCGTTAAGACCGGCACGCAGGGCGCGGCTTACGCCGAGAGCCTGAAGGATCAGTACGGCTTCAACATCACCTACTTTGAGGATTCGCCCACGATGTATCAGGCGGTTCTCGGCGGTCAGACGGTGGCTTGCTTTGAGGACACCCCGGTTATGACGGCTTCCATCAAGGACGGCGATCTGGCGCTCAAGATCCTCGAGGATACCGCAAACGAAGGCCAGCCTTACGGCTTCGCAATCTTCAATCCGGACAATCAGGAACTGATCGACATGTTCAACGCCGGTCTTGCCAACATCAAGGAAAACGGCAAGTACGACGAGATCATCGCCAAGTATCTGGGCTGATCATAGCGGATTAACCTGAATTTTCAGGGGGCACTGGTTGGTTCCGGCGCCCCCTGCTTGATTGAAAGGAGTTCTGACCCATGCTTGCCAAAATTATTTCCACCTATGGGTCGCTGCTGCTGGAAGCAATGGGGCAGACGCTGCTGCTGGCTTTATGCGGCCTGTTTTTTGCCTGTATTTTGGGCTTGATTTTCGGTCTGTTGAGCGTGCTCAGAAGCCGCGTGTGCAATATCATCTCCACAATTTTTGTCGATGTGATTCGCGGCTTGCCCATGATCGTGCTTGCCTTTTTTATCTACTTCGGCATACCGCAGCTTATCAATACCTTTATGGTGGGCACTCGTTTCACCCTGTCGGCTTTGCAGGCCGGTACCATCGCGCTGGCGCTCAACTGCGGCGCATATATGTCGGAAATCATCCGCGCCGGTATCCAGAGCGTGGATAAGGGCCAGATGGAGGCTGCCCGCAGCCTTGGCCTGCCATATTGGAAATCCATGCGCAAGGTTGTGCTGCCGCAGGCTATCCGCACGATGATTCCGTCGATCATCAACCAGTTCATTATCACGCTCAAGGATACCTCGATTCTTTCGGTTATCGGTTTCCCGGAGCTGGTCAACACGGCAAAAAACGTGCAGGCAAACACCATGCGTCCGTTTGAAGTATGGTTCATTGTCGGCATTATGTATCTGGTTGTCATCACCATCCTGTCCCGTTTCGCAAAGGTCATGGAAAGGAGGATCAACCGTGGCAGAGAATAACAAGCAGGCTAAAATTCACGTTTCCCATCTGAAAAAGAACTTTGGGGATCTGGAAGTGCTCAAGGATGTCTCCATTGATATTCACGAGGGCGAGGTTGTCGTCATCCTCGGGCCGTCCGGCAGCGGCAAGTCCACTTTCCTGCGCTGCCTCAACCGCCTAGAGGAGATCACCGGCGGCACAGTCATTGTCGATGGCTACGATATCACCGACAAGCATACCGACATCAACAAGGTGCGCGAAAACGTCGGCATGGTGTTCCAGCTGTTCAATCTGTTCAACAATCTGGACGTCATGGGCAACATGATGCTCGCGCCGACCGAGCTGAAAAAGGCCACCAAGGAAGAGGCGCGTGAAACCGCTATGCGGCTGCTCAAGCGCGTCGGTCTGGCGGATAAGGCGGAAGCCTATCCCGCGCAGCTGTCCGGCGGCCAGAAGCAGCGCGTTGCCATCGCCCGTGCGTTGGCAATGAATCCGGACATCATGCTGTTTGACGAGCCGACCTCCGCGCTCGACCCGGAAATGGTTGGCGAAGTGCTGCAGGTTATGCAAAATCTGGCCAAGGAGGGCATGACGATGGTCGTCGTCACGCACGAGATTGGCTTTGCACGCGAGGTCGCCAGCCGCGTCATCTTCATGGAGGGCGGCTACATCGTCGAGGAAGGCACGCCGGATGAGGTCATCAACCATCCGAAAGAGCCCCGCACGATTGATTTCCTGAGCAAGGTTCTATAAACGGTACTTGAAAATAAAAAGCGGAAGCCCGACGGCTTCCGCTTTTATTTTTGGTTCATATGCGCTCAATCCTCCAGCGCGAGGGACGCTTCCGCGGCCATGAGCAGCAACCGCTGGAATTCCTTGCGTTCGTCGTCTGTCATGTGCTGCGTAATTTGCCCGAAGCACGCTTCAATCTGCTCTTTGATGAACGGATACACCTCCCACGCTTTTTCCGTGGGGTGGATATCATAGGTGCGTTTGTCCTTTGCGTTGGTGGAACGGATGAGAAAGCCGGTTTCCTCCAGCTTTGTAACCGTTTTGGCAATCACACTTTTGTCCAATGACAGCCGCTTGGTGATTTCATCCTGCGTCAAGCCGTCAAAATCGCAGACAATCAGAATGACTACAGCCTGCGCCGCCGTCAAATGGTGGGGGACACAGCCATTATTGAGCCAAATATGCGATTTTCGGTATAAAATAGATATGGCTTTGAACGGGCTGTCCATGATGTAAGGCATAGCACAAGCCTCCCTTCTGCTGGTTGCTATTATAAGCCATTTTAGTGGCAATTGCAACCAGATATTGACGCGGTGTTTTCCTCGTGCTATGCTAATATAGTGGCAATTGCCACTATATATTGACACCCATAAAGGAGCTTTACACACATGGAACAAACAGAAAAAATCTGGAACCGAAAATTTATCCTTCTTTTTATCACCAACCTGCTGGTACTGGCAGCGTTTTATGCATCTATCCCCATTATCCCCATCTATTGTCAGGAAATCGGCATTACCGGCTCGAAAATCGGTATCGTGCTGACCGCCATGTCCGTGGCGACCATTCTGTTTCGTCCGGTTGCGGGCTATTTGCTGGACAACTTTAACCGTTATCACGTCTATCTGCTGTTTCTGGCGCTATTCTGTCTGTCCTTCCCCAGCTTTATCGCGTTCCCGCTATTCGGCGCACTGATTGTCATTCGCCTGTACATGGGCGCGGTATACTCGGTCTGCGGCTCGGCCACCATGACGCTGGCAAGCGATGTGCTGCCCGTCACCAAAATCACCGAGGGCATCAGCCGCTTTGCTTTTACGGTATCCATCGGCATGGCGGTCGGCCCCTATGTCGGCATTCAGGTACAGAACAACATGAGCAGCAAAGCCTCCTTCCTGACGATTTTCGGCATCACCGTAGTCGCTCTGATTTGCGTTGCCTGCTGCCGCATCCGCTATCCCAAGGTAGAACGAAAAAAGTTTGCGTTTAAGGATACCATCCACATTTCTGCACTTCCGTTCATGTTCAACATGATGTTTTTGATGATTCCCTACGGTGCAGTGATTGCCTATTCCTCCATTTTGGCACAGGAAAAGGGCTTAACGCCCTTTCTCCCTTACTTCTATATTTGCCTTGTTGCCGGTATGCTGACCTCTAAATTATCCACGCAAAAGATGATTGACGCCGCCAAGCACCGCGTTTTGGTCTATATCAGCCTGGTAATTCTGATTTGCACGATGGCGAGTTATCTGTTTTTGTCCACCGGCGTGCATATGCTGGTCGCGGGCTATTTCTTCGGACTTGGCTACGGTATTTTGCAGCCACTGTTCCAGTCCTTTGTAACCGGAACCACCCCCGCCCCCAAGCGCGGCGTTGCCAACGCCACCTACATGCTGTCCTATGACGTCGGCATCGGCATCGGCTCACTGCTGATGGGCTGCTTGCAGGAAACCATCGGCCTGCCGACCGGCTTTGCCCTGACTGCTATCGCCTATGTCATTGGCGGCATCATCTATATCATCCATGTGGATGGATATTATCACAGACTGCGACACCATCTGCACCATCATCAGTAAAGCCCTTTGATGATGGACACGCAGGCATCAATCCCCAGCGTTCCGCTGTTGAGGGTAATATCATAATTTTGCGCGTGTCCCCATTTCATATTGGTATAAAACCGATGATAAATCGCGCGGCGCTTATCCTTGTCCTTGAGGCGCTGCTCCGGAGAGGCTTCGCGCTCACCGTATACCTTGACGATGCGCTCGGCACGGAATTTCATATCTGCATGGATGAACACCCGCAGGCAATCCGCTTTATCCCGCAGAATATAGTCCGCACAGCGGCCGACGATGACGCACGGCCCTTTTTCCGCCAGCTCAGTGATGATGTTATACTGAATCGTCCAAAGATAATCCGCGTTATTCAGGCCGGTTGACCGATGAGAAAACGCGGAGGACAGGTATCCGCCGGGCGAGTATTCGCCGGCGTCCTTGATGTAGTTTTCGCTGAACCCGCTTTGCTCTGCAATTTTCTGGAGCAGCTCGCTATCATAGCAGGGAATCCCCAGCTCCTCCGCTACCTTTTTGCCAATCGTGCGGCCGCCGCTGCCAAACTCACGACTGATGGTAATAACTCGGTTTTTCATATCTGATGTCTCCTTCCACTGAACCTATATGTTTGATTGCTCTCCTAATTTATGCCGCTGTCCGGTTCTCTTTTAACTGCTTTCTTTCATAGATGAGCAGAATCAACGAGAACAGGAACGCCAGACCGTCTGCCACCGGACCGGTCCACAGAACACCGACCACGCCGAGGAACATCGGCAGAATGATTGCTGTCGGCACAAAGAAAATGATCTGACGAGACAACGAAAGAATAGCGGATTTTACCGGCTTGCCGATGGCCTGCAGGTAAATCGCCATGACGGTCTGGAAGCCGGTCAGCGGGCAGAACAGCAGGAAAATACGGAACGACAGCACGGCAAACTCATTATACAGCCCTTCCTCCGAACCAAACAGTGAAACCACGCTCATCGGCGCAAACTGGAAAATCAAAAAGGCAATAATGGCCACGATTTCGGATGCAACTACTGCAATATCAAACGCTTTGCGCACGCGCAGGAAATTTTTCGAGCCGTAGTTGTAACCAATGATTGGCTGCGCGCCGGTAGAGATACCGACCAGAATGGAAATCAAAATCTGGTTGACCTTCATCACAATGCCCATCGCCGTCAGCGGGATTTCCGAACCGTAAATGGACTGCGCACCGTACGCAACCAGCAGATTGTTGGACAAAGCCATAACGAATGTAATGGCAATCTGTGTGATAAAACTGCTGATACCAAGACTCAGCACCTTGCCGCAAATCTTGCGCTTGAGCCGGAAAGCAGAAGAGTCGAAGCGGAAGGTCTTAAAATGGAAAATATAGATGGCAGACATGATAAAGGTTGCCACCTGTCCCATAACAGTGGCGATAGCAGCGCCACGAACGCCCATATGAAACACAAAGATAAAAATGGGGTCGAAAACCGTATTGATGACAGCGCCGAGAATCATGGAGAACATGGCATATTTCGGGCTTCCGTCCGCGCGAATCATGGAGTTGAGTGCGGCCGGAATCATCATAAACGGCAAGCCGATACCAATAATATAACCATATTGCAGCGCATAGGTGCGCAGGGCATCGGTTGCGCCGAACAAGTTCAAAATCGGATTGATAAAAATGAGAAAAACAGCCATCAGGACGATACTGACCGCCGCCACCATAATAATGGCGTTGCCCACGCCTTTTTTGGCGCTGTCGATATCGCCTTCACCCAGCTTCAGGCTGAGAAATGCTGCGCCGCCGTCACCAATCATCAGCGAAAGCGCGAGGGCGATGATTGTAATAGGGAATACGACGTTGGTCGCGCCGTTGCCCAGATATCCGACGCCCCAGCCGATAAAAATCTGGTCGACAATGTTGTACAGCGAGTTGACCAGCAGGGAAATGACGCAAGGAATCGCAAATTTCAAAATCAACCGGCCGACCGGTTCGGTTGCAAAAGGACTTTTGCTTGTTGAAACGATTTTTTCCATTCTTGTTCTCTCCTTATTAAGTAACTAGTTACCTATTTGGGCATAAGAGCAGGCAGCGCACCGGAGCGATTTCCTCGGCACACTGCCCGGGGAATTGTATTTTCCTCAACCGGAAGATTTATTCCGCTTCAATATTTTTCAAAAGCATATCCGCCATTTGCTGCAAGGTTTGCTTCTGCTCCTGCGTAAAGTTTTTGCACAGCTCGGACAGGACCTCTTCATCCTGCGCCAAAATCACCCGATGGATGCCGCTTGACTGCTCCGTACAGGTGATTTTTTTATACCTCCGGTCGATTTCGCTAGGAACACACCGGATAAACCCCTTGCTTTCCAGCCGCTGCAGCAGCTTGGTCATGGCAGGATGCGTCACATGCTCAATGCGCTCCAAATCGTTCTGATGGATTTCGCTTTGTCCGGCCGCCTCCAGACGGCTGACCGAACCCAACACCCGCAGCTGCACGGATGTCAGCCCCATGGCGCCGGCTTTTTCATCCAACCGTTTGTGAAAGGCTCGATTGATGATAGCAATTTTCAATCCGAACGGCATCATACCCGGCATGGCTTCCCCTCATTTCAATAAGTAACTAATTACATAATAGGCCGTTTTCCCGTATTTGTCAAGACGGTGCACTAAAGAGACCGAGGCATCCGACTGCCTGCTGCGCATTACTCGCCCAAGGTCGGATGGGATTGCTCATAGGCTTTCCGGATGTCCTCCGGCATTTCCTCCGGCGTTAATGTGCGCAGCCGCTCCTCGTTTCCGTCCTGTATCGCCTGTTCATAATACCAGCACTTGAACCGCAGCATCGCCATCACCTGCTGCAAACGGCTCAGCTCCTCCTCGACGCACTGCTTTTGCCGGCGGAACAGCGCCAGCCGCTCCGGATAGGTGCTGCTGCCCTCCACACACCATTGCATAAACCGTTTGATATCCTTGATTTCCAAACCGGATTTTTTCAGGCAGTCAATCACGCGCAGCGCATCGATTTCCTGCTCGCTGAACTTTCGGATGCCGGAATCCCGGCGCATCCCGGGAAATAATCCCTCTTTATCGTAATACCGCAGCGTCGAAACCGGAATATCAAACATTCTGGATACCTCGCCGATTGTGTGCATTCCTTTTCCACACCTTTCGCAAAAAAACATCTTGATCTAAAGTTAAGTTTAGGTATTACAATTATCCTATCACAGAATATCAACCCCGTCAAAGGAAAAGGAGCAGCGAACATGGAAAATCTGCAATTGGGTACGGAATGGGACAAAACCTTCCCGCGAAACGAACAGGTAGATCACAAGAAAGTCACCTTTCACAATCGATACGGTGTCACACTGGCAGCTGACCTGTACGCGCCGCGCGGCGTAGACGGTCTGCTTCCTGCGCTTGCCGTCAGCGGCCCGTTTGGGGCGGTGAAAGAACAGGCTTCCGGTCTGTACGCGCAGAAAATGGCGGAAAAAGGCTTTCTGACCATCGCCTTTGACCCGTCTTTCACGGGTGAAAGCGGCGGATTCCCGCGCAATGTCGCCTCGCCGGATATCAACACCGAAGATTTTCAGGCGGCAGTCGATTTCCTCTCCGTGCAGGAGAATGTAGACCCCGCTCGCATCGGCATCATCGGCATTTGCGGCTGGGGCGGCATGGCGCTCAACGCGGCGGCAATTGATACACGCATCAAAGCGACGGTCGCTTCCACCATGTACGACATGACCCGTGTCACGGCAAAGGGATATTTCGATGCGGAGGACAGTGAACAAGACCGCTTTGAAAAGCGCAAAGCGCTCTGTGCGCAGCGCACGGCTGACTACAAAAACGGTACCTATGCCCGCGCCGGCGGCGTGGTTGACCCGCTGCCCGCGGATGCGCCCGATTTTGTCAAGGACTACTACGCTTATTATAAGACTGAGTGCGGCTATCATCCCCGCTCTCTCAACTCCAACGACGGATGGAACGTCACCTCATCGCTGTCCTTCCTCAACATGCCGATTCTGCAATACAGTCAGGAAATCCGCAGCGCAGTGCTGGTAATTCACGGCGATAAGGCACATTCCTGCTATTTCAGCCGCGACGCCTATGCCAAGCTGACCGGCGACAATAAGGAACTGATGCTGATTCCCGGTGCCGTGCACACCGATTTGTATGACAATCTGGATGTCATTCCTTTTGACAAAATGGCCGCGTTTTTTAACGAATACCTCAAGTAATCCCTTGAAACATTCGCATAATACAGGAGGTGCGTACCATATGCTTTCCAAACTGATGCTGACCCTGCTCGTCTGCATGGGCATGACCGGATGCGAAACGCCGCCCGCCGCTTCGGACACGCCTGCTGCGCCGTCTGTTTCCGACCCATCGGACGTGCAGCCGCCGGAAGAGGCGGCGGAAGGGGAGAGTGCGTCCGACCAGACCATCATCCTCAACATTAACGGCACGGAAATTCCTGTCCAGTGGGAGGAAAACCGCGCGGTAGAGGATTTAAAAGCGCTGCTGGCGGACGGGGAACTGACCATACAAACCCGAGCCTACGGCGGGTTTGAGCAGGTCGGCACACTGCCCCAGGCCCTCACAGCGGACGATGCCCAAATGACAACCGAGCCGGGGGATATCGTTCTGTATAACAGCAATTCCATCGTGCTTTTCTATGGCTCGAATACATGGAGCTATACCAAGCTCGGGCATATGACCGACTTTGATGCGGCGGCAGACGCGCTTTTGCGCGCGGATAGCATTACGGTTACGCTTTCCCTGACAAAATAAAAAGCCATGGGCAGCCAAAACTGCCCATGGCTTTTTATTTCCGTTTCATTTGCAAATCATCTTGCTAATTTGCAGAAAAAAATACAAGAGTGACGGAATCCTTAAGGACCCGTCACTCCTGTAATTAAAAAGAGAGAAGAAGAAAAGAGAGTATCTAAAATACGTATCAAGCAACCGCCCCTACCAGTTCAGTTGCTCCGGCCGCTGTAAAATCGGCCATATTACTGCGTTTGCGCAGTCAATACAGACTTACCGCGCCAAACGAAATGCCAGTGCATAGCAATCCGGATGATACTCCTGAATCGTGACGCATAAACCATCCGACTCATCCGTGCAAGCAAACTTCACGGTGGGATCTATGGCTTGCAGCGTCCCATGCAGACCCTTCAGCATGACCTTGCTTTCGCCTGCCGGCAGATGATCCATCATGACATACATCATATCATCCTTTGCCGTATAATGGAGGTCAATTCCGCTTTCCGTGGTCTCAGAGAGACGGTCCGCGCATCGCGTACCGTAAATTGCTTCACCGTTGACGCGCAGCCATGCGCCCAGCGCACGCAGGCGCTCTACCTGTTCGGGCGGGATAACACCGTTGGCCATCGGGCCGACGTTAATCAGCAGATTGCCGCCATTGGCCACTGTGCTCACCAACAGGCTCACCAATTCCGCCTTGGACAGCAGATGTCTTTCATCCTCTTCGGTATTGTAGCCAAACGAAAGGCCAATACCGCGGTTCATTTCCCATTTTTCTTCGCGGGTGACTTCGCCAAATTTATATTCACGCGATGCAAAATCCCGAATCAAACCGTTCCAGCGGTCATCAATCACGCCCTCCGGCACTACATTATAATAGTGTGCCAGCAAGTTGGGCAGCATTTCCTCGCCGCGTTTCGGCCAGCCGATGTCATTCCAGAGCACGCTGGGATGATACCGGTCAATCAGTTCCATTACCTGCTTGTATGCATAGTCTGCATATTCATATGTAGGGCAGGCATTGGTGAAATTCTGGGAATCATGGAAAATCGGATCATTGGCAAATCGCCAATCAATGATGCCGGAATAGTAGGCACCCATCTTCATTCCCTGCTCCCGAACCGCTCGCGTCAATTCTCCCATGATATCGCGCTGCGGTCCAATGGCAACTGTGGAATAATCCGTGTATTTGCTCGGGAACAGGCAAAGACCATCATGATGCTTGGTTGTCAGCACCACATATCCAGCTCCTGCTTCGCGGAACAAAGCGGCCCATTCCGCAGGATCCCACTTCTCCGCTTTCCACATATGGGCAAAGTTTTCATATGGGAAGTCCTCTCCCCATACTTTTTTGTGATGCTCCCAAGTCTGTCCCTTGCGCACATTGATCGAATTATAATACCACTCTGCATACGGATTGTTGCAAAACCAGTTTTCGTCCCCGTCAATTTCGCCCAACTGGCAAGTCGGCGGCGCCCACGCAGGAACGGAATATGCGCCCCAATGAACAAAAATACCGAGTTTGCAATCATCATACCAATCCGGGACGGTATGGCTTCGAACTGATTCCCATGTGGCAAAATACTGCTTTTCCATGGTGTCTCCTCCTATTAACCTTTAACTGCACCTGCCGTCATACCGGCAATAATGTATTTCTGAGCGAACAAATATAACAGAATGACCGGCAGCGAAACCATAACCATATCGGCGCAAACCAGATTCCAGCTGCGGTTAAATGTGCCGAAAAAGCTGTAAATCGACAAGGGCAACGTATATTTTGCCGAGGTATTGAGCAAGTACATCGGATATTGGAAGTCATTCCACACCCACATAAAGTTCAAAATACCGGTTGTTGCCGTGACCGGCTTAAGCAGCGGCATGATAATGCGTGCGAACAGCGGAAAGCCGGTACAGCCGTCAATGATAGCAGCCTCATCCAGTTCTCTGGGGATACCAACAATGAAACTGGAAAACAGCATCGAAGTAAACGGCAGATAGATTGCCGCATAGATCAAAACCAGCGAAGTCCGCGTTCCATATATCCCCATCATTTTGAGCATTTCAATGGTCGGCAATGCAGCAAAAGGAGCAATAATACCGAATGTCAGGAACTTGGACACAAAACGGTTGAACCGATTGCGCCGGCGCACTACAATATAGCTCAACATGGAGGAGCACAGCAGGATTAAAATAACGGAAAACACCGTAATATATGTGCTGTTTAGAAACGACTGCAGGATTTTTCCCTTCGTCCAAACTTCCTCATAGTTGGAAATGAGCCATTCCGTGGGGGGCCTGATTGACAGAATGTTGGATTCACCATAGCTCTTAAACGATGTCATCAGCACCATTCCAAGAGGATAAATGATGAGCAGGCTAAACAGCCACAATAAAATCTCCAACAGGATATTTACACTTTTCTTCTCGTGCATTAGTCAACCTCCTCCCATCTGGAACTGAATTTCTGATACGCAATCGCCGCAATGACCAGCAAAATGGTGAATACAAAGTTAATTGCAACCGACTGACCATACCGTCCTTTTGCCATTTCATTCATAATCAATGTGCCAAAGGTTTCCGTATCATGACCCGGTCCGCCCTGCGTCAGAACATAGACCAGATCGAACATTTTCAGGCCGTAAATCAAAGAGTATAGGATGTTAACATTAACCGACGGCATGATCAACGGCAGAATGATGGATTTGAATCGAACCCAACCGGTCGCACCGTCTACCATTGCCGCTTCCATATAGTCACTGGAAATCGACTGAAGGCCCGCCAAGGTAATAACCATGGCGTACCCCAGATTGCGCCAAATCTCCGCAAGATTGATCGTTACCAATGCCGGAATGCGCAAGCCCAGCCACTGCTGTGTCCAGTTTTCCAAACCAACCGCAATCAGCGCCTGATTCACAACGCCCGTATGATAATCAAACAGGGCCGAGAAAATCAGACCGACTACCAAAGCAGAAAAGATTGCAGGAATGAAATATATAGTGCGCAGAATGTTTGTTGTTTTCAGCTTTCTGTTAAGCGCAAGCGCGAACACAAAACCCAGAATTGTAACGCCGATTGTCTTAACGGCAGCAAAAATCATTGTGTTGACAAATGCTAAGGACAAAGATCGGTTTTCAAACACTTCAACAAAGTTTTGAATACCAACAAAATTCAAATCAGTGGTATATTGGTTCCAGTCTGTAAACGCATACAGGTAACCCACTGTAGATGGCAGTACAAAGAATACTAAAAAAATCGCCAGTGGCAAAATCAGCATATACGAAGGATATACCTTTTTGAGATTCATGATTTTTCGCCTCTTTCAAGAATGCGAGGGCAAAAGCCCTCGCATCAGTCTGTCGAGAAACCCGGCCTATGCGTCAGGCATAAGCCGGGTTTCTGGCGTATAAAGGCCAAAAAAGTACAAACATGAATGGAGAAGACTTCTCCTTCCACAACCAA